>CAUZVJ010000006.1:0-21843 GCA_963583225.1 Verrucomicrobiia bacterium | reverse complement strand
TGCCCAAGTCCTACAAACTGCCCGGGCGAGACCACTGGGGTGCGGTGCAGACGGTGTTCTTCGCCGGAGGCGGCGTGCGGGGCGGACAGGTGATCGGCGCCTCGGACAAGCTCGGCGGCTACCCGGCCGCTGATCCGCAGACGCCGGAAAACCTCGGGGCCACCATCTACCAGGCCCTGGGCATCCCCTCGGACATGATGTGGCGGGACTCAGCCGACCGGCCGCATAAAATCTATCATGGCGAACCCATCCCCGGCCTGATGGGATAGCCTTGCGGTTTCACGCTCCCCGGATCGCTGATTGCGCTTGGCCGATTCGGCAAACGGCTCACACCGGGTTAGTTCTGCTTTTTGGCGTGCAGCAGATTCGGCGGGGCATTAGCATACGCGTGTTCCGTTAACCGCATGATGCATATTTTTTTGACAGTTTTGTTGCTCGGCGTCTGGCTGGAGTTACGGTCGAACGCCATCGCCGAGGCGGCAGCCGTGCAAGTGAATGTTGCGGCGAAAGATCACTGGTCATTCCAGACGCCTACGGCTCCGGTGATTCCAAATGTCAAAAACCGGGCTTGGCCAAGAACGGACATAGACCGCTTCCTCCTGGCCAAGCTGGAGGCCAACGACCTGCAGCCGCTTGGCCAAGCGAACAGGCTCACGCTGATTCGACGCGCCACCTACGATCTCACCGGCCTGCCGCCGACGCCGGAAGAGATCGACGCATTCCTGAACGACAACTCACCGCAGGCGTTTGCCGCAGTGGTCAACCGATTGCTCGCTTCGCCGCGCTACGGCGAGCGCTGGGGGCGGCACTGGCTCGACGTCGTGCGGTATGCCGACACCGCCGGCGAGACGGCGGACTTTCCGATCGATGAGGCGTGGCGCTATCGCAACTATGTCATCAATGCCTTCAACCGGGACACGCCGTTCGACCAGTTCGTCCGAGAGCAACTCGCCGGTGACATCTTGGCCAAGGCCGATGAATCGCTCCCGCCGGGTCGATTCGCGGAGTTGATCACCGCGACCGGCTACCTCGCCATCTCGCGGCGGCACGGTTTCGACGCGCGCAAAGATCACTACCTGACGATCGAGGACACGATCGACACAATCGGCAAATCGTTCCTCGGCCTGACCATCGCCTGTGCGCGGTGTCACGATCACAAATACGATCCCATCTCCGCCAAAGACTACTATGGCCTGTATGGCATTTTCGCCAGCACACGCTACTCCTTTCCCGGCTCGGAGAGCAGCCCGCAGGCCGCTGACATGGTGCCGCTGAGCAACACCAAAGAACTCCTCGACCGGATGGAGGCTTGGAACAAGGAGAAGGCCGAACTGGAGAAGCAGATTGCGGAGGCAAAAAAACAACCGGACGACAAGAAGGAAACGGCGATACGGTCTGCGGAGAAAAAACTGGCTGAGTTGATGGAAAACCAGAAAAAGATCGCCCACGCTTACGGCGCTGTTGAGGGCGATATCGTCAACGAAAAACTGCACAAACGCGGCGACCCGAAAACGACCGGCGGCGAAGTGCCCCGAAAAAATATCAACCTGCTTGGCGGCCAAAAAGTGACCGGAGGCAGCGGGCGTTTGCAGTTGGCCAACTGGATCACCAACGCCGGCAACCCGTTGACCGCCCGCGTGATCATCAACCGGATATGGCTGCATCACTTCGGCCGCGGCCTGGTTTCGACCCCCAACGACTTCGGCACCCAGGGCCAGGCGCCGACGCATCCCGGGCTGCTCGACTGGCTGGCGGTGAAGTTCGTGCAGAGCGGCTGGTCGATCAAGGATTTGCACCGGCTGATCATGAACTCAGCGTCCTACCAGGCGGTGGCCGCAGCCGGGCCGGGGCAAAAACTCTACGGCGCGTTCAGGCCTCGCCGGCTTAGTGCCGAAGAATTGCGCGACACACTGCTCGCGCTTGGCCTGGCGCTCGACTGCTCCACGCCGGCCGGGCATCCTTTCCCGGAAAAACGGAAGTTCACCCAGCACACCCCGTTCCGTGCGAACTACGAGAACAACCACCGGAGCGTTTTTTTGATGACTCAACGGATTCAGCGCCGGCCGATCATGGCGCTCTTCGACGGTGCCGACTCCAACGCCAGCACCGGGCAGCGGCGACTGAGCAACGTGCCAACGCAGGCACTGTATTTCATGAACAACGAATTCATGCACGCGCAGGCTAACGCGTTGGCCAAGCGCTTGGCCAAGCTGTCGCCAGACTCAACGAGACGCATCCAGCGGGCGCATCGCCTGGCCTTGGGCCGCCCGGCGACGGAGCGGGAAGTTGTCGATGCTGCCGGATTCATCACCGCGTACTCCGCCGCCTCCGATGAAGCCAAGGCGTGGGACACATGGTGCCGCGTGCTGTTAAGCAGCAATGAGTTTCTCTACGTGAACTAAAATGACCGCCTTCCGATACGATCCAAACCGGCGCCATTTTCTCCGCTCGATGGTGGCCGGGTCGGTGTTGATCCCGGGCATCGTGTCGGAGCTGATGGGGAAGGATGTTCCCAACCCGCTGGCACCGCACCGCCCGCATTTCGCACCCAAGGCCAAGCGGGTTATTTTCATGAACATGAGCGGCGGGGTGTCGCATGTGGACACGTTCGACCACAAGCCGCAGCTCTACAAAAATCACGGCAGGGAGATCGAGAAAGGCGATCATCCGGAAATCCAAAACCGGCCCGGTTACGAAAAGATTTTCCTCAAGACACCGCAGTGGAAATTCAAGCGTTACGGCCAATGCGGCAAGGAGGTGAGCGAGTTGTTCCCCGAGGTGGCAGGGAGCGTGGATGACATTTGCTTCATCAACAGCATGTACACCGGCCACTCGAATCATTACAACGCCACGCTGGGCATGCACACCGGCTCGTTCACCGTCACGCGCCCGAGCATCGGCGCCTGGGTGAGCTACGGCTTGGGTACGGTGAACCAGAATCTGCCTTCGTTCGTGGTGATCGCGCCGCAGTCGCCCTACGCCGGGGGGCAGGTCTGGGGCTCGGACTTTTTACCGGGGGCACATCAGGGCACCCGTGTGGTGCCCGGGGCGAACCCGGTGCCGAACATCACGCCGCGAGTCGCCCGCAACCTGCAGGAGCTTGAGCTGGCACAACTGCGCAAACGCAACCAGCGCCACCTCGCTTCGCAGCAAGCGAACACCGAATTGGCGGCTCGGATGCGGGCTTTTGAAACGGCATTCGGGATGCAGATGGCGGTGCCCGAAGCGTTCGATTTGAAACAGGAGAGCGATGCGACGCACAAGCTTTACGGGCTGGAACGCGGCCAGACCAATGGCTTTGGCTGGCAATGCCTTGCCGCGCGCCGTCTGGCCGAGCGCGGCGTTCGGTTTATCGAACTGATCCACACCGGCTCCTCCGGCAACTGGGATTCTCATGGCGACATGATGGATCACGCCCGCTTGGCCAAGCAGGTGGATCGCCCCATCCGCGGGCTGCTCACCGACCTCAAGCTGCGGGGAATGCTAAATGACACGCTGGTCGTGTGGACCACGGAGTTCGGGCGCACCCCGTTCAACAACTCCGCCGATGCCAAGGGACGCGAGCATCACAACTGGGCGTTCACGACCTTCCTTGCCGGTGCCGGGGTGAAGGGCGGCCATACGCACGGCGCGACGGATGAGCACGGCATGCGCTCCGTCGTCGATCCGGTGCACACGCACGATTTTCACGCCACGATCCTGCATCTGCTCGGCCTCGACCACCAGCGTCTCACTCATTTTCATGACGGTCGGGATTTCCGCCTGACCGATGTCGCCGGCAATGTGGTGCAGGAGATTCTTGCCTAACCACAAAACAAAAAATGTCAAAGGTCGTTGTTACAGATTACACATTCCCAAACCTTGAGATCGAGCAACGCGTGCTCGGGCCAAGCGGTTGTGAGTTGGCCGGGCATCAATGCCGAACCCCGGAAGAATTGATCGCCGTGGTGCGTGATGCCGACCACGTGCTCGTCCAGTTCGCGCCGGTCAATGCCGACGTGGTGAACTCGATGGAGCGGGCAAAAATCATCGTCCGTTACGGTATCGGGTACGACAATGTCGATCTCAAGGCCGCCGCCGCCAAGGGCATCCCAGTCTGCAATGTGCCGGAATTCTGTACGGACGAAGTCGCCGACCACACGCTTGGCCTGATGCTGGCGACAACGCGGTGCCTGTTTCAAAATCACCGCGTAACCGCTGCGGGCAAATGGGGCTTGGCGGTGCCGCTTGGCCAAATGCGAGCCATGGCGCAGTTGACCGTCGGCGTGGTTGGCTTTGGCCGGATTGGCCGCGACGTGGCCAAGCGCCTGGCAGGGTTCGGCTGTCGCATGGTGGTGTTCGATCCCGTTGTCAACGCGGAGGAAATCGAACAAGCCGGCGGCGAACCGGTATCGCTCGGCGACCTTTTGGCCGACAGCGACATGGTCACCCTCCACTGCCCGTCGATGGAGGCGACGCGCTGGATGATCAACGAGTCGTCAATCGCAAAAATGAAGCCGGGTGCCATTCTGATCAATGTCGCCCGCGGCGACCTCGTTGACCCCGACGCCTTGGTGGCCGCGCTTGGCCAAGGGCAAATCAGCGCCGTGGGGCTGGACGTTTTTTCGCAGGAACCCATCCCGGCGGATCACCCGATTCTCAAGCTGGAAAACGTCATCGTCGGGTCGCACGTCGCCTCCGCCAGCGAACAGGCGGCGTTCACGCTGCGTGAGTCCGCCGCGAAAACAATTCTAAAATCGATCAACGGTGAACCGCTGCCAAACATCGTCAACGGCGTTGCCAACTGACGGCCCGGCATGAGCGACGAACCCAAAAACGATGGCCCAAAAAACTGCCTCCCCGAATGGGGCAGTGCGGATCTGCCCGAGGCCAAGCCGCTTGGCTGGCGGAACCTCAAAGGCTTCATCGGACCGGGGATCGTCATGTGCGGCATACAGCTTGCCGGCGGCGAATGGCTGCTCGGTGCGGAGATCACGGCACGCTACGGCGGCGGACTGATGTGGATCGCGGCCATCGCGATTGTGCTGCAGGTTTTCTACAACATGGAGTGCGGCCGGTACGCGTTGTATTGCGGCGAACCGGTCTTCACCGGCTTCATGCGGGCGAGCCCGGGGCCCAAGTTTTGGATCTCCATTATTCTGTTGCTGAACCTCGGCGCATTCATCCCCGGCTTGTCGACGCACGGCGCGGCGGTGCTGGCCTCGATGTTTCTGGGCCACCCCGCCGGTGAGGCGGACCGCACGCTGGTCATCGTCCTGAGTTACGTATTGCTCGGGGCGGTGAGTCTGCCGATTTTGGTCGGCGGGAAAATCTACAACACGATGGAAAAAATCATGACCGCCAAGGTCGTGATCGTGCTGGGATTCAGTCTGTTCGTCGGTGTCTTTTTCGTCAGCGCAGCAAACTGGGGAAATGTTTTTGGCGGGTTTTTCAAGTTCGGCACCATCCCGGTGATGATGGCGGAGGACCAAAACGGGAACGGCCAACTCGATCCCGGGGAGGACTTTGACCGGGACGGACGGCTGGATGGTGTTGAAAAAATCCTGGAAAAAGACATATACGGAAACATCACCCGGTTCGAGGACGCGGACGGCGACGGCAAGTGGGATGGCGAGAATGTTGCCAACGTGTTTTCGTACCGCGCCGAGCACGGCGTCTGGCCGGTCGTGTTGCTGACGCAGATCGCGCTGATCGGGGCGTTCGCCGGTTTCGCCGGAGGCGGCGGCTTGGGGAACTCGACCTACAGCAACTATGTCCGCGACAAGGGCTGGGGGATGGGCAGCCGGGTCGGCGCCATCCCAAGCGCCATCGGCGGCCGGAAAATCACCCTGAGCCACGTCGGGAAAGTGTTCCCAATCAACGAGGAAAACCTCCGACGCTGGAAGGGTTGGTGGAAATATATCCTGTCCGACCAGTTGCTGATCTGGATGCCGGGCTGCGTCATGGGCATGGCGTTGCCGGCGCTGATCTCGATCCAGTTTTCGCCGCACTCGGAGATGTTTCACCAAACCGAGCGACTCGACTGGGCGCAGGGCATCATCAGCGCGGACGGCCTCCGCAACGCGCCGGGTTTTTCGCCCATGCTCAGCCAGGTGATGTGGATTGCCACACTCATTGTCGGCCTGATGGTTTTGTTGCCCAGCCAAATGTCGATCGTCGAGGACGTGTGCCGGCGCTGGACCGACATCATCTGGTCCGGCAGCCGGCGTGTGCGCGACAGGATGAAACCGGACGAGGTTAAAAAAATCTATTACACCATTCTCGGGATCTACATGACATGGACCTTCGTCTGCGCGACCCTGTTCCTGTTTTACAGCAAGCCGAAGGTTATGATCCTCGTCATCGCCAACCTGAACAACCTCGCGCTGGGCACCGTGGCGCTGCTGTTGCTGCGGGCCAACGTACGCCTGCTGCCCAAGCCGCTGCGCCCGGGCTGGTTCAGCCGGCTGGGGCTGCTTGCCTGCTCGGCTTTTTATCTCGGCTTGGCCGGGCTGGTTTTTTACCAAAAACAGCTTCCCCTCATTTACGACATTTTGAATATCAGGTAGCCTGACCGTGGCAGATTCACTCTTTAACTTGACCGGCAAGGTCGCCGCCGTCTCCGGCGCGGCGAGCGGCCTGGGCCGTGCCATGTCGCTGGCCCTGGCCAACGCCGGCGCGGATGTGGTGTTGATCGACCTTAACGGAGTCGGTGCCCAATCCGTGGCCACCGAGATCGAGGCGCTTGGCCAATGCGCCCTTGTTTCAAAGTGCGACATCTCCGAACCGGACGAAATACGGGCGATGTTTGCGACGATTGATGACACCTTTGGCCGGATCGATTTCCTCGGCAACGTCGCCGGCGAAGCGGTTCGAGAAAAGCCGGAAACCATCCGGCTCGAGGACATCGAGTTCGCCTGGCGCAATTTGGTTTACGGCCGGTTCTGCTGCTGCCAGGAGGCGGGCCGCCGGATGCTCGCCCAAGGCGGCGGCAGCATTGTCAACATCGGCTCGCTGGCCAGCGTCACCGCGCTTGGCCGCGGGCACATCGGCTACAGCATGGCCATGGGTGCGGTCGCCCAGATGACCCGCGAGTTGAGTACAGAATGGTCGTATCGCGGCGTCCGGGTAAACGCCATCCTCCCGGCGCAGGTCATGAATGACGGCCTGCAAAAACGCATCAATGCCGACCCGAAAATCCGCGACCGATTCCTCGGCGGGATCCCTTCGGGCCGGTTTGGCTGCCCGGACGACATTCGCGGGCTGGCTGTTTTTCTGGCGTCGGACGCCTCGTCGTGGATCACCGGCACACTGATCCCAATGGACGGCGGCAACCTGGCCCAAAACGCCGGTGGCTCACCCGGCAGCGAGGTCTTCAACGAGTAGCCAACCAATGGAATCAACGAAGGAAACGTTGCTGGATATTTATCGCCGGATGCAGGTGATCCGGCAGACCGAACAGGCGCTGGCCAAGGCGCACCAGCGCGGTCTCGTCCACGGAGCCTGCCACACCTACGTCGGACAGGAGGCGATCGCCGCCGGCGTGTGCCATCATCTGCGACGGGAGGATGTCGTGTTCAGCACACACCGCGGCCACGGCCACGCCTTGGCCAAGGGCATGGAACCGGGCGAGCTGATCGCGGAACTGTTCGGCCGCGAAACCGGATGCTCGATGGGCCGGGGCGGCAGCATGCACCTCTTCAAGCCGGAGATCGGGATGATGGGCACCAGCGGCATCGTCGGCCCCTGCATCCTGCAGGCCTGCGGTGGCGGGTACAGTTTCAAGCTGCTCAAGAAGGACAACGTTGCCGTGGCGTTTTTTGGAGACGGCGCCGTTAACAACGGAGCCTTTCACGAGGGGCTGAACATGGCCGGCATCTGGAAGCTGCCGGTTCTTTTTGTCTGCGAAAACAACCAGTTCGCCACCGAGGTCGCGTTCGAGTATTCCAGCAGCAGCCCACACGTCGGACGACGCGCGGAGCTTTACGGCATCGCCGGGGTCGAGGTCGACGGCAACGACGCGAGCGAGGTCGAACGAGCCGCCGGCGAGGCGGTGGAGCGGGCGCGCAACGGCGACGGGCCGACATTGATCGAGTGCAGGACTTACCGCACCCGGGCGCACGCCGAGGGGATGGCTGACTTCACCTACCGCACGCGGGAGGAGGTCGATCAATGGAAAAAATGCTGCCCGATCAAGCGGCTTTGCCAAGCGCTCATCGACGACGGCCAAGCGACCGGGGCGGAACTGAAAAGCATCGAAGACGAGGTCGCTCAAAGCGTTGCGCTTGGCCAGGCGAACGCAGAGAAAAGCCCCTATCCACCGGCCGAAACCGCCACCGCACATATTTTCTCCAGCGACACGGCGGAAGTCTCCGCCCCGCCCAAGCCCGGCGACCGTGAAACGACCTTCGTCGTCGGCACGCTCGAGGCCTTGGCCCACGAAATGAAACGCAACCCGGCCATCTTCGTGATGGGCGAAGGCATCGGGGAACGCGGCGGCAACTTCACCACCACGCTTGGCCTTTACGAAGAGCACGGGCCCAAACGCCTCTGCGACACGCCGATTTGCGAGCGTGGATTTGTCGGCCTGGGCTGCGGTGCCGCCATGACCGGCTCGCGGCCGGTGATCGATTTTATGTTCATCGACTTCATCAACGACTCGTTCGGCGAAGTCATCAACCAGATTGCCAAGATGCAGTACATGAGCAGCGGCCGGCTGAAGATGCCAATCCTCCTTCGCGGCTGCATCGGCATCGGCCACAGTGCGGCGACGCATCACTCCGGAAACTACTATTCCATCTACTCGCACATCCCGGGCATCCGGGTCGTGCTGCCCTCGACTCCCTACGATGCGAAGGGCCTGTTCCACCACGCGCTGCGGTGCAACGATCCCGTGCTGTTTCTCGAGCACCGCGAATTGATGGCCACCAAGGGCATGGTGCCGGAGGCCGATTATGAGATTCCCTTCGGTCAGGCGCGAGTCGCCCGCGAAGGGACGCAGGCCACCGTCGTCGCCCTGTCTCTCATGGTGCATCACACACTGGCGGCGGCGGAAAAGCTCGCCGCAGAAAACATCTCGATCGAGGTGATCGACCCCCGGACAGCGTCGCCGCTGGACATCGGCACCATCCTCGAGTCAGTCGCCAAGACCGGCAGACTGCTGGTGGTGGACGAGGCGTTCGGCCCGTGCAGCCTGGCCTCTGACATCGCCGCGCGGGTCGCCGATGAAGGTTTCGACGAACTCGACGCACCGGTCAAACGGCTCAACGGCGTGCACACGCCCGTCCCGTACAGCCCCACGCTAGAACAGGCCGTTGTGCCAAATCCCAAAACCATCGAGGCCGCCATCCGCGACCTGCTGGACGAGTGACCATGGCGACGGAAGTGACAGTGCCCCGTTTGGGCTGGTCGATGGAGGAAGGCACCTTCTGCGAATGGCTCAAGGCCGACGGCGAGCGGGTGGAAGCCGGCGACTCACTTTTCGTCCTAGAGGGCGAAAAGACGGCGCAGGAGATTGAGTCGTTCGATGCCGGCTACCTGCGACTGCCGCCGGACGCACCCGAGCTGGGAGAGACTGTTGTGGTTGGCCAGCGCCTGGCCTTTCTCGCCGACGAAAACGATCTCGAACCGTGGCTGAACGCGCCACAGACCAAGCCGGCCAAGGCGCAAACCCAAGCCGAAACAGTTCAGGCCAAGCCGAATCTCAGCGGACGAACCATCAGTCCACGCGCGTTGAAGGTTGCCGCCGAGTTGGGGGTTGACTGGAACGCAGTCCAGGGCACCGGGCGAGCCGGGCGGATTCGCGAACAAGACATCCGCGCCGCTGCCGCGCTTGGCCAAGCGCCAACTCCGGCCAGCTTGTTGACCGGCAAAACCGAACCGCTCACACCCGTTCGAAAAGTCATTGCCAAGCGCATGGTTGCCGGGGCGAACCTGACCGCACCAGTCACCCTGCACCGTGAGGTGGATGCCACCGGCTTGGCCAGTCTGCGCAGCCAGTTCCAGCAATCCATCAGTGACGAGAGGCCGGTGCCGACTTACAACGACATTTTGGTTCGGCTGGTTGCGGAGTCGCTCAAGAGCCACCCGCTGCTCAACAGCCAATGGCGCGAAGAGGGTGTTTTTCTGCCGGACCAAATCCACATCGCCTTGGCGGTGGACACCCCCGCCGGGCTGGTCACCCCGGTCATCCGCGATGCCGGCCAGTTGGCCATACGCGAGTTGGCCAAGCTCACCGCCGCGTTGGTGAAACAGTTACTTGAGGGCAAGCTGGACGCCGACCAAATGCAGGATGCGACGTTCACCGTCACCAATCTCGGTGGTCACGGCGTGGATGCGTTCACGCCGATCATCAACCCGCCGCAATGCGCCGTCCTTGGCGTCGGACGAATCAGCCAAAAAGCAGTCTGGCTCGACGGCCAAGCCGGCTGTCAGGATCGGCTGACCCTGAGTTTGACGTTCGACCACCGGATCGTCGACGGCGCTCCCGCCGCAAAATTCCTCAACACGCTGGCCGGATACATCGAGTCGCCAGCAGGAGAACTGCTTCACTAATTCCAACGAACACTTAGCATGAAAAAACAAACCGTTGCCTCTTGTCTTATCGCCTTTGCACTGGCGACCGGTTCGGCACAGGCGAAGGATCCCAAGCCGGGCCGGTTCGTCGATCTTTCACTGACAGTCGCCGAGAATTATCCCTGCACTTGGGCCACCGGCTTCCCTCGGTTTTACATGAACCGCTACATCAGTATCGGCCCGGCCAGCCCCTACAACAGCGACCTGTTGCAGATCGACGGCAACACCGGCACCCAGATCGATGTGCCGCCGCATTCCATCCCCAAGCCGGGCAGCGGCCTGCGAAACGCCGGCCCGCTTGGCCTCGAGTTCACCGACAAGACACCGGCGTGGAAACTCGTCGGCGAAGCCTGCGTGATAGACGTGACCCAACTGCTCGACAAGGCACCGAACGGCGTCAGCCCGCTCGTGAAAAAGGAGCACATCATCGCCTGGGAAAAAAAACACCGGCCGCTTGGCCAAGGGGACATCGTGTTGCTGCGCAGCGGGTACAGCGACAAATATTTCAAGCCGCTGCCCGCGGGCCGCCGCTTCCTCGCCTTGCCGCTGGAAAAGAAAACGCCCGCTTGGCCGGACCCCGACCCGGAGTGCATGGCCTACATGGCGAAGAAGGGAATCACCGCCGTCGGCTGCGACAGTCCCACAATGGGGCCCATGCCCGACCTTGCGGCGGCCGTGCACGACGAGGGACTGATGCGCGGGTTGGTTTTCACCGAGGGAGCCACCAACCTGAAAAAGCTCCCGCCCACCGGTGCGTTTTATTGCATGATGGGGCCGCGCCACTTCGAGGGGCCGTACGGCGAAGGCCGCGCCTTTGCGATCGTCGGTGGCCCGGCAAAAGCACTCATCAAGGCCGCGCGCACGAAACAGGTAGCCGATCTCTCGGTGGTCATGGCGGCGAACAGCCCCCTGACCTGGCCGGGCAAGGGTGTCTCTATGCACCGACATCCCTACACCAAGGCCGACTTTTTTTACGAACCGACACTCGACATTTTTCATCACACGCACTTGATGGACAGTCATGCCGGAACGCACCTCGTCCCGCCAGCCTACGCCCTCCCAACGCCGGGTTTTAAAAACACAAGATACTCTCCCGAGGTGCAACGGTGGCTCGCGGAGTATGAATCCCAGTTTGGCAAACGCGGCACCAGCAGTGTGACCACGGAAAAGGTTCCGCTCGCGCAAACCTCCGGCAACGCCCGCGTGATCGACGTTCGGCAACTGGTCGGCGAAACCAAGCGCGACCATTGGCCTGCCTCGCCGGTGATCACCGCCGACCACATCGAGGCTTACGAAAAAAAATCCGGCAAACTCAAGCCCGGCGACATCGTGCTGTTCCGCACCGGACACGTGGACACCCACTTCAAGCCGCTGCCCAAGGGCAAAGCGTGCATGGCAGATCCCATCAACGGCCTCAGTGAAGGTTGGCCGGCACCGGACGCGGCGGCGATTCTGCACTTGGCCAAGCGCGGCGTTCGGTGCGTCGGCACCGATGCCCCCACGCTCGGCGGCGTGAATCCCAGGCAGGCGCTGTTCACCTATTGGGAATTGGGAACCAACGGCATGGTCGGCGTCGAGTTCCTGACCAGCCTCGGGCAACTCCCCAAAAAGGCTTATTTCCTCTTCGCCCCGGTGAAAATCAAGGGCTGCCATGGCGGCCCCGGCCGCGCCATAGCGCTTCATTGATGCAGCAACAGGATTCGGCGGAATGCCCCAGGACAAAGTGGCTTTCGCCTGGGCTGTGTTCACGGCAACCTCACACCGATGGATCGGGCGTGCGGCACAGGGTCTCACGCAGTTTCTGTGCCCGCTGAAGGGCCGGGCCGGGTGAGCGTGCCCGAAGTTTTTCTGCGCTGGGTGCAACCTTGAGGTTGATGAACACCGGCCCTTCATGGTGCATCACTCCGACCCCGTCGCGCCACGTCTCGATGTTTTCAAATTCATGGATCTCCCCGAACCCAGAGCCCCGGGCCAGTTCGGTGAACACGACGGGAGTCTGTCCTTTTCTCTTGGCTGCTGCTGCAGCTGTGGCTTGGCCGCCGGTCACCTCATAAAGGCCGTTTTCAATGTTGATGAGGGTGAAGTTTTTCGGAGCCTGAGCGGAGATGGTGACGAGCGTGCCAAGATTCATCAGCAGGCAGCCATCGCCATTGACCACGATGACTCTTTGGGCGGGCTGGGCCAGTGCAATGCCCAAGCCCAAGGGCGGGCCCTGCCCCATGCTCGACGGGATGTACACCAAATCCTTCGGGTGAGGCTCGAATTGCTGCCATTCGCAGGCGCTGCCCATGGTGGTGACCACCACTGCATCCTCGCGATGGCAGCGGATGATCTCGAGCACCTCCGGCAATTTCATCTGTCCTGTTTCACTCATGGCGCCGAATGCGCCCTTGGCCATGCGGGCAAGTTATTTGGAATGGGTTTGCTTTTTTCAATGGCGGCAATGAGATTACCTTGGACTCTTCAGGGATCATGCGGCACCCTCCGCCAGAAGGGCAATGCCGGGGCGGCGGTTGTCGTGGCAGGCGCGATAATGCTCCTCCAAGAGATGCTTTTCGGTGGGCTTGGCAATGAAGCAAGTGTCCAGCGACCAGGCGTTCAGGATCGGTTCGGTGAATTTGAGGCAGGTGTCCCCGGGCAGGGAGTCGGCGTTGAGGTAACTGCGGTAACCGACCAGCGCGTAAATGGGCAGTTGATAATCATGGACCACATTTCGCAGGGCGTCGCCGGACTCGAACAAGCCGGTGCACTGGATGACCACGATGGGCTGCACGCCTCCGAGGTGCAGCCCCGCCGCCACCGCCCATGCCTCGCCCTCACGGCAGACCTGTATCAGGTTCAGTGCGGTGCTGCTGCGCAGAGCTTCATCCCACTCACCCAGTGTGGTGTCGGGAATCCACACGACATGAGTGATCCCCAGGCGGGCGAAGAGGCCCACGATCTCATTGCCAGAAAACATAGTTCGGTAGCGGGATCACCTTGTCGCGGAACGGCGGCGAGGACAAGCGTGTTTTTCCTTTCACAACCCGAAAACTTGCAGATCGATCAAAACAAACTGACATGAATCGAATTATCCAATTGACCATTGCGGTCTCACTCCTGACAGCCTGCTCCTTGTCGAGCTTGGCTGACCCAGCGCAGCCCACAAGCGTTGCCCTCAACAGGATCGCTGTGGATCAACCGATGCCGCCACCGGACTGGGCGTTGCTGGAGCGTGAGTTGCTGCGAGCCAACACGGCCGCGTGCGAGGAGTTTTTCGGGAGATATTTTGACGAGCGCGGCTACCTGATGTGCGTTGAGCGCTGGGGAGGCGACGACGGGCCGGATGACGCGATGGAAAACTGCAACGATTGGCCACTGCTGCATGCACTTGGGGCGAGCCCGTCCGTGCTGCGAATGTACAAGAAGGCTTGGGAGGGGCATCTGCGACAATACACCGAGGCCAGGACCACGGAGGTGCCCATCGCGCGCGACGGCATGTATTACAAAGAGTTTCCGGTCATGTTCGACTGGGTGCACAACGGCGAGGGGCTGAGTGTCTTCAGCCTTCAGGGGCTGTCTGATCCCGGCAATGATCATTTCCAAAAACGGGTGAAACGCTTCGCCGGATTTTACATGAACGAGGATCCCGGGGCGCCTAACTATGATCCAAAACACAAAATCATCCGCAGCATGTTCAATGGCAGCCGCGGCCCGCTGCTGCGCAAGGCAACCGGGCTGGACTGGGCGGGTGACCCCATCGAGATAAAAAACCGGTTTCACCTTGGCCACGGCGAGGAGAGCTACGAGCAGATGGTGGCACACTTCAAGGACTACAACGACATCGTGGGTGACCACCCGCAAAACCTGCTGACAACCTCTCTGGCTCTCAACGCATACATGCTCACCGGCGACGACAAGTACCGCGACTGGCTGCTCGAATACGTCGGGGCCTGGCGCCAACGCATGCTCCAAAACGACGGCATCATCCCCAGCAACATCGGATTGGACGGCACCATTGGCGGTGCCGCAGGAGGCAAGTGGTACGGCGGCGTGTACGGGTGGGGCTTTACCGTGGTGGTGCCTCAGGACGGCAGCTTGGCCAACCGCAACACTGTTCACCTAGGTTTCACCGGCTTTATGAACGCCTACTTTTTGACCGGCGATGACCGGTGGCTGGAACCGTGGCGACGGCAGAATGATCTGGTCAACTCGCAGGGAAAAATGATCGATGGCCAATGGAAAGTTCCCCGCATGCACGGTGACCAGAGCTGGTATCACTTTCAGCCCGGGCATTTTGATTATGGCTCAATGGAAATCTTCTATCTCTCGATGAAGCCGAACGACCTTAGGCGGCTCCGCTCAAGCGATGATGACGATCCCGGCACCAAGCGGTTCAGGCGGGAAGATGGCTGGCTGAGATTCCTGCTGGGCAACAATCCGGGTCACCCGGTCGATGTCCTCCGCGCTGATTTTGCCAGCATTCGCGAACGGGTGAAGGGCATGCGCGCCGACAAAACCACGCCCGACACGCGGCTCGCCGACGACCCGATGAGATACAACCCGTGCAGTGTCCGCTCACTCATCCCGTTGATGCTTGGCGGCATTCACCCCGGCCACCGGGGCGCCATCCTGCACTGCCGGCTGCGTTACTTCGACCCCGTCCGCCATCGTGCCGGCATCCCGGACGATGTGGCCGCGCTGGTGGAAAAACTCACAGCGGATGAGGTGGTTGTGACGCTGGTCAACGTCAACCAGATTGAGCCAAGGCGGGTCATCGTTCAGGCCGGCGGCTATGCCGAACACCAGTTCATCACGGCAGTTTCAGGAGGCCAAACCGTCGCGATCGATGCCCCCACCGTCGAGGTTCGACTGGCACCGGGCGCCGGCGAGCAGCTGACCTTCCGGATGAAACGCTACACCAACCGGCCCACGCTGTCCTTACCCTGGGATCAACCCTGAACGCCTGCTGTAATCGTTGCCATCCGCTTGGCCAAGCGCTTGGCTAACGGCCAGCCGAACCGAGCCAGGTTTTGAAGTTGGCGGTCTTGGCGTTTTTCAGGAAGCGCTCGAGGTGCTTGATGCCGTAAGCGTGGAAGTCCACGTCGAGCGTTGAGATGCCGACCTGCACGTACGACCACATTGCTTCGCGCAAATCGGACAGCACCCGCAGCAGATGCAGCCGGGCCATTTCCGCCGGGCTTGGTTCCCGGCCGAGATACGATTCCATCAGCGTGCGGCAAGCTGCCTCGTCCATGCAGAAGTTGACCGCGCAATTCCCCAAGTCAACGAACGGGTCGCCCATGCCGGCGTATTCCCAGTCGAGCAAGTAAAGCCGGTCTTCGCCTTGCAGGAAGTTCGCAGCGATGAGGTCGTTGTGGCACGGGGCCAAGCGCTTGGGGCAACGCTCCAGCGCAGCGATGATATTTTTGGAAAACTCCAGAGCCTCGCCGAGTTGCTCGGGGTGAGTGACGTTGAACCGCTTGGCGGTGGAAATGTAATCGTCGATCACCGTAGGCAGATCAAACTTGCCGGGAACCTCCGGGGCCGAGTGCAGCCGGTGGAGCAACCTGGCCACTCCGCGAACCGTCGCCGGGTCGCCGGTTTCGATCTCGACGCTCTCCACGAAACGGGTGACGAGTATTTCATGTTCGGCGATGAAAGCCACCGGCTCCGGGGCGATGCCGATCTCCCAAGCGACGCGTGCGATGGCGTGTTCGGTGTGCCGATCAATGCCGAACAACTCAGTGTCTTTCCCAGGCAAACGGGCGACGAATCTTTCGCCGCTGGCGGTCTCGACAAGGAGGTTTTGATTCGTGAGGCCGCCCGGAATCGGACTGAGTGTAAACGAGCCCCAACCCGGAAATTCTGCGCCCAGCAGTTCCCTGGCCAGCTGTGTTGAAATCATGATTAAACTCACACGCTTAACCAAGCGCTTGGTTTATTTTACCGCTGATCCTTGGATTTGGCGGCGTGCGCCTTGAGCAGCGTGGCAATTTCGGGACGGGCTCTTTTGACCTCTGCGAGATCAAGGCCAAAGTTGGCTCCTTCATTGAGAGAATTATAAAACTTGGCCAAGCCGGCACTCCATTCGGATGAAATCGTATCGACAGGAGTATCATCACGATCATTTTTCTTCGTGACAGAGGCACCTTTTTCCAGCAGGTATTTGACCATCTCTGTGCGACCGAGGAAAGCGGCCAAGTGCAGCGGGGAATTACCGTCCCGGTTGTGATACGAGACACGCGCATCACGACGCTCAATCAAATATTTGACGATTGGCATCTTCCCATGAAAGACAGCGGTACTGAGCGGCGTCATTCCTCCGTTGCCTCTCCGCCTGGCATTTAGTGGAGCTCCCCTTCGGAGCATGTCCCGTGCATCGCCCAAGTCGCCCCGCTCAATCGCCATGGCCAGGGTATCTCGAAATAACTCTGGATCGGTTTCATGCCTCAGCTTATCCGCGGCTGCTTTATCTTCTGTGACGTGAAAAATAAAGTCGTTGCTGAACAACCCACCGGTATTCTGAATTTGAAGAAAATTAACTCCAGGTGTAGGCAGCTTGGCCAAGGTCACAGAGATTTCCTCCTTCTTGTCTCTCTTTATTGAGGCATCTACATTGCGGCCGTTTACGATCACATTCGCTCCCTCACGAATGTGTCGTCCATTCAACTTGAGTGTCTTTTTGTCACCGTAAACAATTGGGAATTGTTGCCGACCGCTTTGGACCTGAATGGATCCAAGTGTCCATAAAGCAGGTTGAGGATGGTTGATATCGGTATTTTCACCATGGCGGCCGGTGAACGTTCCCACGAATTTGCCCTGTCTCGCCAACTCGATGAGTTGTTCACGCGTAAAGGCAGCCGGGCTTCCATCCACTTGGACATAGCGTCCGCCCTGGAATCCTGCATCGAACTGGAATTTTACCGGCTCTCCTGCGCTTTCCGCAATGAACGTTCCCTCCCCCTGCAAAACCACCCCACCTTCCCGTGAGGATGTTTCCAATGCACCAAGGATATCTTTTGTCCGAGCCCCCCCGGCTGTGTCTTGATTCAACGTCACTTGGCGGGCAAACGAACCGGAGTAGCCGGTGCTCCCCTCCAACACCATATTCCAAACCGTATCGAATCGACTGCGACGCCATGAACGACGCCACATTTTGCGTTCCGGAACTCCTTCTTGGGCAATACTGCTATAAAAATCAAAATCGATAATGTTAAGTCGGCCTTGCGGCAAAATCAAAAAACGATCGTAAGCTCCGCGCCAGGTGGGTGCATCCATTCCTGTGCGCGGGGTATTGGTACTCACCCAAAACGGCATCCGGTGACAGTTCCCACAGACATTATTTGCTTTACGAGATCTCACATTACCTTTGATGTGAAACTGCTGAAACCCATCCTCCGCACGACTCGAAAGCTCATTGTTGTAATTTCGTTTTTGCGCAGGGGGATAGGGTACGCCAAGTAGAAACTTGGCCATGGCATCGCGTTCGGCAGCCGTCAGTGCACCGACCTTGCCCTCATCATTCTCATTAGCAGTGCCTACCTTGGCCATTGTGGTGGCCAAGCCTGCATCGATGAGATGACGCGTGGTGCTCTCCGGCACATCGATCCTGCTGTTGGGTTTTACGTCACGCCGAATATTGGCGCTATTGTTGCCACCGTAGGGATCACCGGGAATGCCGTCCCAATGATACGGGGCCGTGTCCCGCAGCCCTCGAACCGGCATGGTCGAACGCGGCATGATTTGATTTCCGCCACTAACAATCGGCGTTTTTAAAACCCATAGCAGCTGATCGGTATGTCCGTCCGGATGGCAACTCGCACACGAAAACGTATGGGACGTCGAAGCGGCTGCCTTGTTGAAAGCGATCCGGCCTTTCTTGAAGTCCGGGTGCGTGGGGTCTTTCATCGCAATTGTTTTCAGGACCATCGGATTGGCCGGATTGGAGACATCAATAATCGATACGGTATTGGCCACGGCATTCAACACCCATGCCTTGGATAATTGCCCGTTTGCACCGGATTCCAAAGCGATCCCCCTTGGAACGGAATCGACGTCCACCCGGCCGATAACCTCGCCTGTTTTCACATCCACGGTAAACACTTTGTCGGAACTAGCAGCTGAGACCACCAACGTCGAATCGTCCCCACTCACCTGGATGGCAAAAGGCGTTGCCAACGCCTTGTCCGGTGAGGGATGTTTCGGCGGGAGCGGTTCAAGGTCTATGTATTTTGGTTTTCCACCAAGTTTTACAATCGTGATCTGGTTGAGAAAGGCGCGATTTTCCATTTCAGCCAAACCGTGTTTCTTTGATCCAGCACGACCATTGACATCGTTTCTGGCATCAGTCTGTGCGATGTAAACACGACCTTTTGAGTCCACTGCCAATCCATAAAGCAGTGTCCCAAGGGAATCGATCACTTCGACAAGCTCATCTGTTTTCGTGTCAAAAACATACAAATCCCGGTCAGGAACATCGGGATGTTTCACTATGTCCGTCACATGCCCCAGCGACAGCACGTTATTATTATCGATGGAGTGGTCGTAGGCATCAAAGGTCACAAGCTTTCCATCGATCTTGTCCTTGGCTCCACCCGAGAGTTGGGTTTGGTTATTTGACTCAAACGGAATTACATACAACCGGTCGCCACGGACCACAATTGCCCGTGGATCCTGAGCGGTGATCTTAAGCCGTTTTTCAACCTCACGTTCAACAACATCAATAACGGCAATTTCATTCTCCGAAGAAAGCGCAACGTACGCCTTTTTATTGCTGGCAAAGGCAATGCCGACCGGTTCGTCAAAGCGAGTCGACCTTGCCCTCTTGTCAAACTCCTGAATGGTGGCAACGACCTGAAGATAGGTCGGGCTGGATGCAACGGTATCGATGATACTGACGGAATCCGAAATATGATTCGAGACCCAAACCTCTTTTCCGTCCGGTCGAACCGCCACACTGACCGGATCCACCCCGACATTGATGCGCACCACGATCTTTTGGTTTTTTTTATCGATGACAACAACGGTGTCTGATGGAGTGTTTGCGACGAAAACCTGGTTCCCGTGAATCGCAATTGGTGACGAGTGCGGACTCAAAAAAGATGGATATCCTATTTTTGCCGGAGCTTTTGGTTTGGTCTTTTGCTCGGCAAAAACCTTTGCATTCGTAAAAAACGCCGAAAGAATCCCCGCCAAAGCGAGCGTAAAACAAATTGAAAATCTAGAACTCGTCATTTCGTTTTCCTTAATACACACAATCTTTGTACGTTTTTCTTCAATTAAAGTTACATTCCAAAAACCGCAATAATTTCCCATGAAGCGACCGAATCCGTGCCACACTTATTGAGTTTATTGCCGACAATGCGGGGAGCCGCCCCTACCGGGCAAGTGCTTGGCCAAATTTTATCAATTATATGTTTTCCTTGGGTGCCTCAGGGTCTTCCTCGGACCGCTTCTTCGCGCCGGGCGGCGGCTCGACGACAACGACCGGTATTGGGTAGCGCAGCTTCATCACGTCGTCCACGACCACTTCGATATTGTACACGCCGGGCATCTCAAACTTGGTGCCGGCGAACACCGCGATGTTCGTCGCGTGATGCGCCGGGTCGCGCAGGACAAACTTGGCTTCGCATTTTTGAACGACTGTTTCCTGGTCGGGCGCGATGAGCCGGATGTTCTCGTGGAACTCACCCACGCCGGCGACCCAGCGGGTGAACACGCACAGTTTGCCGGCGACGATCGGCATCTTGGGGACGCGGATGACGCCGATGATGCCCAGCGCGATGAAGTTGCCGTTGGCCTCCTGCCGCACGTCTTCGCACAGCACGGAGCATTGCAGGTCGGGGAGTATTCGGGATGCTTGCATTCTGTCTGTAAATCTATCGGGCGCCCGCGCCGGTTTGCTGCTCGGCGGCGCGGACGGTGTTGCGCATGAGCATGGCGATCGTCATCGGGCCGACGCCGCCGGGGTTCGGGGTGATTTTTCCGGCGACCGGCTGCACGGCGGCGAAGTCCACATCGCCGACGAGCCGGTAGCCTTTCTCGGCGGCGGGATCATCGACGCGATTGACGCCAACGTCGATCACCGTTGCGCCCGGCTTGACCATGTCGGCCTTGACGAACTCCGCCACACCCATCGCTGCCACGACGATGTCCGCCCGGCGGCAATGCTCCGCAACGTCGCGGCTGCGCGAATGGCAAAGCGTGACGGTGGCGTTGGCGTGTTTGTTTTTTTGGCAAAGGATTGCCGCCATCGGTTTGCCGACGATGTTGCCCCGGCCAAGAATGACCACCTCCGCGCCCTCGATCGTCACGCCGGAGCGGATGAGCAATTCATGCACGCCGCCCGGGGTGCACGGCACGAAACCACCGCCCTCGCCGAGCATCAGCTTGCCGACGTTCACCGGATGAAAGCCGTCAACGTCCTTCGCCGGTGACACGGTGGAAAAAATCTTGGTCTCGTCGATATGGCTTGGCAGCGGTGCCTGGACGAGGATGCCGTGCACGTTGGGGTCGGCGTTGAGTTTGCCGAGCCGATCGAGCAAGTCGGCCTCCGGCGTGTCCACCGGCAACACGGTCGTCTCGGAGCGAATGCCGAGCTTGGCCGCCGTGCGCTCTTTCATGCCGACGTAAACCCTCGACGCCGGATCGTCACCGACGCGAATGAACGTGAGGCTCGGCTCGACGCCGGCCGACTTGAGCGCAGCGACACGGGACTCGGTCTCCGCGTGAACCTCCCCGGCAATCGCGCGGCCGTCTATCAGGTTATCCGCCGGCATCAGGGGAGCGTCTTGAGCGTGCGCACGTCGAGCAGCGGCAGCGCGGGCCAGCGCGGATCGACGGCCTCGATGCCGGTGATTACGACCTTGCGGTTGCGCAGCATACCCATTAGCCGCTCGAACGTGATCGGCTCGCCGTCCTCGCCGTTGGCCGTCTTGAGCGGGCCGGTGTCGGACGAGTAAAGATAGTTGATGGTTCGGCCATTGTCGTCGATCAGCTCGAACCGGCTCGGGGCTTTCGGGCTGCGGAAAAAGCGTCGCTTGATTTTGCCCTCGCGGGTGACTATGCGTGGCGGTGGCACGGGTAATTCTGTTTTGGCGGCGGCGGGAGCCTCGTCCGGCTTGGATTCCTCGGCGTCTTCCGGGTTGCCCATCGGCGGCTTTTTCGTGTCGGCTGTCTCGGTGCCCTCGGCGGCATCGACCACGACGACTTCCGGCTCGGGCGGCTCCGGCATATCTCCCGGCTCGGTGGTTTTTTCCGGCTCGGACTTGGCCTCGGCGACCTCTTCCGGCTCAGGGGTGGCTTCCG
>CAUZVJ010000005.1:0-23307 GCA_963583225.1 Verrucomicrobiia bacterium | reverse complement strand
AAACCGTGCGAAGACCGGCCAAGCTGCCGCCCTGCTCACCGACATGGGCCAAGGCCTCGGCCGCAGCGGCGTCGCCGATGGACTGGGATGTGGATGGATTGTCGCTTGGTTTCACTGAACGCGCAAAACCGTGCCCCAAACCGAACCCAAGGAGCAAACCAAAACCCGCTTGGCCAGGCCCCAGCGGGGCGGCAGGAGACAGCCCGGTGCATCGCGCCGGGTCTGCCAACGCAGAAAAACCGTTTAAGCCCTGACAGGGCGGCACACCGGTTCGGCGGTTTAACGCGGTTGGTTTTGTGCCGCCCTGACAGGGCTTGCTATATTTTTTGTGCCGTAAACCCGGGGTGACACCCCGGGCTATCGCATGTTGCCCCTTCGGGGCAGTCCTCACTACCTCCCGCCTGGCCAAGCGCGGTGGCCTAATCGTCCTCGTCCTCGTACATCCTCCCTCGTAATCGATGACGAAGTACGAGGGACGGGGACGAGTACGAATTGACCCGGCAAAAAAGGACGCACGAGATTCGCGCCAGCGTCTTGGAGTGCGGTGCTGCGCACCGCTTTGGAACACGCCCGAAAGCGGCAGAGACGGCCGCCCCCTCATCCGGCCTCCGGCCACCTTCTCCGGAGAAGGAACAATTCGCGTGCATTGGCGTCCATTCGCGGTTCAAAAAAGAACGCGATTGGCCAAGCGTTACTTTTGCCGGACGGTTTCGATTTCGTCGTTGAGGGCGGCGAGGTCGAGGAAGAGTTTTTCGAGGTCGCGGTAATAGGTTTCCGGCTCGAGAGTTTTTTTGAGCGAACGCAGCGTTTCGATCTTGGCCTCAGCGGCGAGCCGCTTTTTGCGGAGCGGCGCGGGGATGTCCTTTTCCGCCGGAGGAATCACCGGGAAAACCAAGCGCGACAACTTGCCGTCAGCGCTGCTTTTGCCCTTGGCCTTTTTGTCTGGGCGCACGCCGCGGAACCAGTCGGCGGGCGTGCCCATGCCGTCGCCGTTGTCATCGAGCAGCGCGTTCTCGGAAACCAAGCGATCGTTCTCCCGGTAAAACTCGCCGGTCTGGCGCGAGGCGATCAGGAACGCCTCGAGCACTGACACCGCGCCGTCCTTGTCGAGATCGGCCCCGGCTTGGCCAAGCGCCGCCGCCATGTAGCCGCCGAAGCGGCAAAAGTTTTGCTCGTAGCCGCTCTTGGTCGCGGTGGCGACGACGCGGTTCGGGCCGGAGAGCGAGCGGATAAACGGCGCGCTGCAGGAGCTGGTGTTGATGAACACGAGCGGCCCGCGATGCGGCTTGAGCCAATGCTGAAATTCCTTGTCCGAGATGTCGTTGCCGACGAGGTTGAACTTGGCCGCCTTGCCGTCGAACGTGCCGTGGCCGACGAGCAAAATCCAAATTTCGCCGTCCGGTTTTTCGACCCATTTTTTCAACGTCGTCTCGACGGTCTTTCGCGCCCCGGTGTTTTCCGGTTCGTTGGTGATTTGCACCAACTCGGCGGCGTTACCGTCGAACGCCTTGGCCAAGTCCCCTGCCCACTTGGCGAACAGTTCGGTGTACTCGGCCTCGCCGCCAGCCCCGGCAATGATCATCACGCGACGCTCTTTCGCGTCGTTAAAAATGGCAACCCCGGCGACCGGCTTGGCCAAGGGCAACAGCAGCAGGCTCAGCAAAAAAAATCTCATGGCAGCCAGTGCCTCCTTCGCAGCCACCACTCGGCGACGAGCAGCAGCAGCGCCGCTGCAAACATCCACGGCAGATGCCACAGCGGCGTTTGGAACGACTCCATCACGGGCGATTGTTTTGTCGGCAATTCTTTCGCCCACTTGGCCAAGTCGCTGAGCGTGAGCACGCGGCCGCCGGTGCGCTTGGCCAAGTCCTGCATCAGCGCGACGTTGGGCTGCAGCGAGCGGAACTCGTCCGCCGCCGGGTTGCTGGCCCAGCCGGCCTCGACGTCGCCGATCACTTTGCCGTCCTCGTCGCGCACCTTGGCCCGCGCCACATAGCCGCCCTCCTCGCGCGGGATGTAAAACGACTCGAACGCGCCGGTCTCGCTGCCAGCCGGCTCGACCGACAAGTCGATGGCTTTCGACGCGTCGCCGGCCGGCGACACGCTCAACTCGACATTCGCGAAGCCAAGCGGCTTGAACTCCTCGTCGCGCGCCCGGACGATCAATTTTCGGCCCGCGCCGGAGTCGGTCTCGGTGGTGAGTTGCACGCGGTTGGGCACGTCGGCGACGAGCCAGCGGATCATTTGCCGCCAGGCGCGGGGCAGGTCTTCGCGCTTGCCGTCGCCGGCCATTTGCCACCGCCACATGTCGCCGACGAGCAGCGCCGCCGACTTGCCGTGGCCGTAACGCTGCACAACGAGCGCCGGGAGCTTGCGGTTATTTTCGTCGAGCATCGACGCCATCACGCTGGCGCCGGGCTTGATGCGGTCGATTTGGTTGAGCACGCGAAACTTGGGCATGTCCTCGAGGCGATCCTGTTCGTCTGCCTCGGTTTTACGAATGCGAATCCACTCGCTGAGCCAGCCTTCGCGGGTGAGGCCAAATTCCAGATTGTCCACCGGCGTCACCGGGCCTCGCCGCTGCAAATAAACCGGCAGCAACTCGGCGATCGGGGTGTTTTCGTACTTGCCCTGCGTGAACGATTCCTGACCGCCGAGCATCATAAATCCGGCCCCGCGTTCGGAGACGTAGCGGCGGATCATTTCAAGCTGGTGCGGCATGAAAAACGTCGACTCCAAATCGTCGAGTATGAGCGCGTGATAGCCAAACAACTCGGCGGCGCTCTTCGGGAAACCGTCTTTCAACTCGTCCTCGTCCCGGACGTTGAGCCGCTTGAAGATTGGCTTGTCGTAGCGTTCCTCCTCCTCGTCATCACCGCGGAAACCCTTAAAAAGAGGGTTGCTGCTTTCGCCCTCGCGCCCGAGAAAAACAAATTTCGGCTCGCGCTTGGCGATGCGAATCAAGCCGACCAAATCGACCTGCGGATCGTCGTCGAGTGCGCGCTTGAGAAACTTGTATTCCCAGTTGGGCCGGCCGGCGACGTAGAGGATTCGGTACGGCTCCTTGCGCCGCTCGACCGCGACAATGCGGCGATTGTTGGCCAACGTCGCCTCCTCTTCGCCGGCTTGGCCCTCCGGCAATTTCGCTTGGCCAACCTCGACCGTGTAAAACGAAACGCCCAGCGCCTCCGGCTTGACCTCGAACTCCACATGCATCGCTTGGCCGGGGAGCGGTCGCTGCGTCTCAAGCAAGGTGCCGTCGGGGTCGAGCAAGCGAACCTCGATTTGGTCGACCGGAAAACCGGTCGCCGCGAGAGCACAGCGGATCGTCACCGGCGCGTCCTCAAAAGTGGACGCCGTCACCTGCACCAACGTGATCGAAATATCCTTGATAGCCGACGACTTTCCCATGACGACCGGGTAAATCGGCGGCAACGGGCCAAGGCCGTCGCTGAGGCTCTCGAGGTCGGTGGCGTTGCCGTCGCTGAACAACAGAATGCCGGCGAGCGGCCGGCCGCTGAACCGTTGGCCAAGGTTGCGGGTCGAGCCGATGAGCGAACTGGCGCGGCCCTTGAAATCGAGCGAGGCAAAGTCGCCGGTCGTCCGCAGCCGCGTGTCGAACGCGTAGCGGCGAATCTGAAAATTCTCACCGAGCGCCTCCTGCCAGTCGCCCGCCTGCGGTGCAAGCGCCTTGGCCAAGTCCTCCGCGCGCGAGGTCGCACTGCCGGCATCACGAATCGCCATGCCTTGGCTGTTGTCCGCCAGCAAGGCGATAAAGTTAGCCCCCTGCTTGGCCTTCTCCCGCACCCACTGCGGTTCGAGCAGGCAAAAGCAGAGCAGCGCGATGCCGAGCGTCTTGAGGGTGATGCCGGCGAGCTTGAGCCGCATCGGCAGGCGAGCGCGCCCGTAGCCCCACAACGACACGAGGATCACCAGCGCCGCCACCCCCAGCGCCACCGGCAACCAGTCGCGACTCAAAAAAACAATGGACCCGTATTCAGACATTCAACTTAAGCGCATTTCTCTCTCATACGTCATATAGGACATATACGACTTATACGCTTAATTCTCCTCCTTTCGGCCACCGAGGCGCTCGTAGTAGCGGCGGACGAGTTCGGAGTATTGGGCCGGCACGGGTTCGTGATCGACGGGGATGAGTTCGCGCTTGGGCTGACGCAGTGAAAGTTCCTGCTCAAGCCGCTTGTTGATCTCGGTCATCGGCCGGAGGATTTGCATGTTCACCAAGTCCCATTTAGGTGGCTTGCCGTTTTCCTTGTTTTCGCGGCGGATATCGCGGGCGCTCTGGCGCACCTCGGAGACTTGATTTCGCAACTCGGGTATCTCGATGACTTCCTCGACCTCGCGCAGCCGATCTTCCCACTCGCGGAAGTCCAACCCTGTCAACGGGCCGTCGAAATCGAGGTCGTCCAAGTTTCGGAATACGTCGGAGCCGCCGCTGCCACCGCCGGTGTCGCGGTTGCCATCCGGGCGACGGTTGGGTTGGTCACCACGGTTTTGCGCTGTCTGCGGATTTTCCTGATCGCCACGACGCTCGCCCTGGCCTTGGCCGGGTTGGTTTTGCTGATCCTCCCGCGCTTGGCCAAGCGGGTTTTGTTCGCCGCCTTCCTGCCGGCCTTGGCCTCTATTTTGGGCTTGCTCCATCTCGCGCTCAACCTCCTCACGCAACTCGTCAAGCTGATCGGCGGCGAAGCGCATGGCGTCCTCGTCGCTGCCGATGATCTTCTCGGCGGCCTCCTCGACGGTTTCGCGCAACTCGGAAATATTCCCGGTCAACTCACGCTGGATGTCGCCGGTTTCGTTGGGCAAATTGTTACGCATCAGCAGCGACAACTGGTCAAGCGATTCTCCCATGTTGTCCTGCCGGGCGCGGCGGATGCCGTCTTCCAGTTCCTGCGAAAGCAGCTTTTCCGAGTCCTCGGCCTCGCGGGAAACCTGCTCCATTTGCTGCAGCAAATCCTCGAGTTGCTCCTTCTGCGACTCGGCCATATCGAGCGCCTCTTTGAGTTCGCCCTCGTCGCTGAGTGAGCGGAAAGTTTTCTGCCGATCCTGCTCAATGGCCTTGTTCAACTCGCTCTGCGTGTCATCGAGCTCGCGCGCGTTCTGACGCATCTCGCGCATGGCGTCGGCGAATTCGTTGGCGGTCTGCTCTTTGTAATCCTCTTCGACCTCGTCAAGATTTCGGCTGGCGCGCGAACCGGAATTGGCGGCCTGCGAAAGCTGCTGCTGCTCGAGGTTGCGGGCGGTCTGCTCCATCTGCTCGCGGGCCTCCTCGAGTTGCTGGCGCGACTCGGCGAGCTCGTCGTTTTGGCTGCGATCCATCCGCTGCTGGATCTCGTCGAGATCGTCGATGAGGTTGCGCTGCTCGTCCTGTAGTCGCTTGAGTTCGCGCTCGATGCGTTCGCGTTCGGCTTCGTCCTCGGCGTCGAGCAGCGCAATCTGCAATTCCTGCAACCGCTGGTTCAAGTCCGACTGACGGCGGGCAAGTTCCTTGAGTCGGTTGAGCGTCTGCAACTGCTCGGCGCGCTCGCCCTGCTGCTGGGCCTGTTGTTTTTGCCGCTCGGCTTTGCTCTCCAACTCGTAATTGTTTTGCGTGTCCTGCATGTCGAGTTGGTCAAGCTGGCGCTGGGCGCGGTTGCTGTTACCGCGACCCTGCTGCTGCTGGCGTTGTTGCCGGGCCTGCTGGCGGGACACTCGAAACTCGTTCTCACGCAGTTTCTGCAAATGCTGTAGCGCAGTCTGCTCCTCCATGATCGCGGCGGAAAGCGCTTGGCCTAGCGCGTCGCCGCTGGCGTCCTTCGCCTTGGCCAAGCTGTCGGCAGCGGCCTGCATCGCCTCGTTGGCCTGATACGCCTGGCCGCCGGATTCGGAATCCTGCAACAGCGCCGACGCCTGCTCGAGCAGGTTGATCAACTCGCCCTGCGAATCGAGCACGACCCCGATGTCGTCGGCTAGTTTTTCGTCGTCGGCTTTGCGGCGTTTGATATTCCACGTGGCGCTGATGATGTCTTTCTGCGTGTCGAGCAGGTTGGCGATGGACTGCTGCTGCTCACCGCCCTGTTGGCCGCCTTCGCTCTGCTGTTGCTGCTCACGCATGCCCTCGGTGGCGGAACGGTTTTGGCGGAAGATTTCCTCAAACGGCCGCACGGTGGCGAAAAACAAGTCGCTGAAACTCCGGCGCGGCTCGTTGCTTTCGTCGAGGTCGTCGGCCCACAAAAAGTAACTGACCACCTGCCCCACCTCGACGCCCAAATCCTCCATTCGCAGCACGTGGGCGACGTCGAGTTTGTTCGTCGCCAAACCGTCGGCGGCGAGCGAAATATACCACGGCTCCTCGCCGGCCAACTGATAGCCGATGCCGACATCGACCAGCCCGAAGTCGTCGCGCACCACGCCCTGCAGCCGCATCTCCTCGATGGCCGACACCTCGATATCACCCGCGGGCGCCTCAAACTTCAGCGCCGGGGCGGCGTTCTCAAGCACGTTGAAAACATACAGGGACGGGAAGCGGTTCGTGCGCTCGTCGGCATCCTCAAGGTGCAACTCGTAACGGAACTCGCCCGACTCGCTGAAGTCGCGCAGGAGTTGAAACTGCGAACTACCATCGGCGAGTTGCTGCAGCGGAATGTCTTCGCCCCCGCCGTCGCGGGCCTTGAGCAGCGCCGACGTGAGTGGCTTGTTGAATTGAAAATCGAACGTCAAGCCGGTGCCCTCGACGGCGGTGAGGCGGCGTGTGTTGTTGATGACC
Organism: Verrucomicrobiia bacterium; assembly: GCA_963583225.1. Classification (GTDB taxonomy): domain Bacteria; phylum Verrucomicrobiota; class Verrucomicrobiia; order Limisphaerales; family UBA1096; genus UBA1096. The sequence goes on along the minus strand of CAUZVJ010000005.1, from coordinate 16,541 downwards.
TTGTCGTCGCGGCCAGTGAACTCCGGGTAGTCGAGCCTGGCCTGCGACGACTTGAGCGCGGGGTACTCGAACACCGACAGCCGGTACCACTCCCCCTGTTGCCCGTCGTAAACCACTCTGTACACGGCGTTCGACTGCACGTTGGACAGACGGTAGCTGTAAGTCGGGTCGTCGAGGCTTTGCACCATCGTCAGCCAGCTCGCGTCCTGCCCCGGTTCCTGCACGATCAGCTTCACGTCGGCCCGAAAGTCGCCGAACTTGGCCGAGACAATCAGGCTCGTGCCGCGCTCGATCTCGGTGTCGCCCGGCATCACCTCGACGCTGCCCTTGGCCAGGCGCGCCGCCGCCCCGTCGCCGATCCCCGGCAACTGAAACGCCGCCACAGCAAACACGACCAACGCGACAGCGTGATAAATATGCGTCATGGCGAGGCGTCCGTTGGCCTCGAATTCCCAGCCCTGCTCGTGAGCTGCGCTGAGCGCCTCGGTCAGCACGCGCTGCTGCAGGTAATCGAGTTTATCGGGGTCGTTTTTTGCGAGTTGCTCCGAGGCGGTCTCAAGCAGTTTGTTGAGGCCGGGATGATGCCGCTCGATCCTCCGGACGATCTCGTCCAGCGTCAGCCAATCCACCATCAGCACCTTCACGAAAACGAGCGCAGCCAAGGCGGCGCCTGCCGTCCCGATGACTGGCCAGGCAAGGCGCAGATCGAGGCCGGCCGCTTGGCCAAGCGCGATGGCACCGAGACAGGCCAAGCCGCAGACGGCCCAGCAAATGGCCAGGCCGGAATAAAGTTTCTGCCGACGATGCTGCTGCCGATGGAGCATCAGGAATTCCTGAAGTGTGTTTGGCTCGTTCATGTCATTACGGGTTCTGCTGGCCGGCTGCCTTTCGCAGCCAGCACGGTTTCAAGAGTGACAAATAAAAGCATCGCCGCCAAGGCCCACTGCCAGTATTCGCGGCGGTGCGCCTCGGTTTTTTTCGCCGAGACAGCGGTGACCAGCGCGGTGGCCGAGGCGCTCATCGGCAGGCCGAGTTTTTGGAATTGCTCCATGCCGATCGGCTCGGTGCTGCTCTCCGCCGGCGTTAGGTTCACCGCAAACGTCTCCGACCAACCCGCACCCTTTGCGGTGTACAGGCCGGGGACGGTTGGCGTGAAAACCGTATCGGCCGAAACCGCTGCTGCGCCGTCGCCGGGCGGCGTGACGGTGATGCCGCCGCCCGCTTGGCCGTTGTTGAACCGCGTCACGTCGATCCGGCTGCCGACGACGAACTGCCGCGACTGGGTTTTGCGCTCGAGCACCGGCTGGAGGATCGAGTAAAGCAGCGGGATAAACTTGGTCGAGAGTGCCAGTTGACTGTCGGCCGGTGTCCAGCCGGAGGTCATCACCAGCAAACGCCCTTCGCCGCGCCGCGCCGACAGCCAGGCCGGTGCGCCGGAGTCGAAGCGCGCGAGCACGTCGATGCCGCCGTCGGGCAGGTTTTGCAGTTCGCGATGTTTCCAAAAATGCAGATTCGTGAAGTCGCTGAAACGCGCGTCGCGAAACACCGACAAAACCGGGTCGTCAAGCTTGAGCGACTGCAACAGCGCGTAGTCGCTCGACTCGATGTCGCGGATGCCGACGCCGTCCGCGCCAAGCCATTGCGTGAGGTTCGCGGCTTGGCCCGGCGACTGCACAATCATCAGCGCCGTGGCGCCGCCCTCGATCGCGCGCCCAAGCGCGTTGGCCAACGCGTCGCCGACGGCATCGCCGATGACGAACAGGTCGCCCTCCGGCAGCGGCCCGGTGGAGTTGCCGCTCATCGCCTCGATCTGAAAATCAATCGCGCTCGATTGCTGAAACGCACTCGCCAAATAAAACAGTGAGCCTTCGGGATCGTTCGGTTTGTCGTCGCCGATGTACACGATGCGGACGGCTTGTTTCCGGTTTTGCGCGTAGTGAAACTGGTTGTCAAACTCCGCCGCGTCGCCCCGGATAGCCAAGTGCTCGAGGGGTTGTGCAGCCCAGTCGCCAGGCAACTCGATCACCCGGCTGCGGCCCGGCGGGACGTGCACTTTTTGGCTGAGCGTTTCGCCGGTGACGGTGTGTGCCGAGAACTCCAATTCGTCGCCGATGCCGTTGGCCGAATTGCTGATACGAAACGACGGCACGGCCTCGGCGGCAGCCCACGGCGCGCGGGAAGCGACCTGTTCGATGCCGGCGTTGCCCTGATCGTCCTCGCCGATTTGCTTGAGCGTGACGTGGATGCCGGTCGGCCACTCGTAGCCCTGCACGTCGCCGAGTCGGCTGCCTTTTTGCAGGTCGCTGATGACGATGATCGAGCGCCTGGCCAAGGGCGGTTCGTCCGGCCCCGGCTCGTCCTCCTGTATCGCTTCGCCGGCGAAAACCAGCGCTTGGCCAAGGTTGCTGCCACCGAAGCCCGGCTTGGCCAAGCGCTCGAGCCGGGCGTTCACTTCCGCCCCGGACGCTTGGCCAAGCCACGACGCAATCTCTGCCAACGGCTCTGTCGAGTCATCGAATGCGATCAGAGAAAAACGGTCGCCGGTGCCGAGTTGGCCAATCGCGGTTTGCACCCCGGCCTTGGCCTGCTGCCACAGGTCGCCGCGCTGCATGCTGGCACTGCGGTCGAGCAGCACAACGATCCATTGGCGGTCGCGCCGCGTCGCATCGGCGGGATCGTCCACCGTGACGAACGGCCGCGCAAAAACGAATGCCAGCAACAGCAACGCGAGGCAGCGTAACAGCAACAGCAGCAGATGCGTCGGCCGCCGCTTGCGATCCACTGGCGGCTTGGTCTTGTCGAGAAACATCAGGCTGCTGAACGCCTGTTTGTTTTTTGGCCGGTCGTGCAGCAGATGCAGGATAATCGGAATGGCCAAGCCAAGTGCGCCCAACAAATAAAGCGGCGTCAGAAAACTCATGTGGCACTCCTCCCGTTTGAGCGGCGCTGCCGGACGACGGCGCGCGTGGGGCGTTCCTCGAGGAAGCGTTGCAGCACCCGCTCGAGCGGCTCGGTGGTGGTCACGCGAAACGCGGGGATGCCCTGCTCGCTGAAAATCGCATCGAGCGCCGCGTTGTGCGCGTTGTATTTTTGCTGATACGACTCCCGGGCCATGCCGGGGTCGAGGATGAGGTTTTGGCCGCTCTCCATGTCCTCAAAAATCGCGGCGTCCCCGAAGTTGAAATCGACCTCGCGCGGGTGCTGCACCTGCACGGCGCGGACATCGTGCCCGGCGGCGGTGAACAGGTTCAGGCAGCGACTCAGTTCGTCGAGCGGCGAGAGGAAGTCGGACACGAGCACGATCATGCCGCGCTTGCCGACGAGCGAGGCGAGTTTCTCGAGCGCTTGGCAGAGGTCGGTGGCGTTGCCGGCTGGCTGGGTCTCGAGCCGGCCGAGGATTGTTTTCAACTGATCACGCCGGTAGCGCGGCGGGATGAACTCGCGCACGTCGCGGTCGAACGTCGCCAAGCCGACGGCGTCGCGCTGCTGCGTGAGGAACCACGCCAGCGACGCGGCGAACGTGCGGGCGTAGTCGCTTTTTTTGACGCCGGCATCGTCGCCACCGAACTCCATCGACTTGGAAAAATCGACCATGAACGTACAGCGCAAATTGGTTTCGTCCTCGAATTTTTTGATGAACTCGCGGTCGGTCCGCGCCATCACTTTCCAGTCGAGAAAACGGACGTCATCGCCGGGCGAATATTGGCGGTACTCGGTGAACTCGGTGGAAAAACCGGTGCGCGGACTGCGGTGCAATCCGCTCATAAACCCCTCGACCACGGCACGCGCGCGGAGCGAAAGGCTCCTGATTTTCATCAAGGCTTTCGGGTCCAAAAAACGGTGCGTTGTGGCGGGGCGACTCACGGTACGGGGACGGTCTCGAGGAGTTTTTCGACGACTTTGTCGGCATCGACGCCTTCGGCTTCGGCTTTGAAATTTGGCAGAATGCGATGGCGCAATACCGGCACGGCGAGCGACTTGATGTCGTCCGGCGTGACGTGGGCGCGGCCCTGCAACAGCGCGCGCGCCTTGCCTCCGAGGATCAGCGCTTGGCCAGCGCGAAGGCCGGCACCCCAGTTGACCCACTCGTTGACGAAGTCCGGCGTGCCCGCTTGGCCGGGGCGCGAACTCGCGGCCAAGCGCACGGCGTAACGCACGATCGAGTCTGCCACCGGCACTTTGCGCACGACGCTTTGAATGCTCAGCACTTCCTCCGCACTGAACACCGGACTCGGCTGCACGTCGTCGCGCCGGGTGGTTTCGCTAACGACGCGCACCTCGTCCTCCTCCGGCAGGTAGTCGATGAACACGTTGAACATGAAGCGGTCCAGCTGCGCCTCCGGCAGCGGGTAAGTGCCTTCCATCTCGATCGGGTTTTGCGTGGCGAGCACGAAAAACGGCTTGGGCAATTCGCGGCTTGTGCCGCCGACGGTCACCTGTTTTTCCTGCATCGCCTCGAGCAGCGCGGCCTGCGTCTTGGGCGGCGTGCGATTGATCTCGTCGGCCAGCAGGACGTTGGTGAACACCGGGCCTTTCACGAAACGCAACTCCCGGCCGTGCTCGCCGTCGGTGAGAATCTCGGTGCCGGTGATGTCCGCCGGCATGAGGTCGGGCGTGAATTGGATGCGATGAAAACCGAGGTCAAAAATCCCGGCGATGGCGCGCACCATCAGCGTCTTGGCCAAGCCGGGCACGCCGGTGATGAGGCAGTTGCCACCGGCGAAAAGCGTGACGAGAATCTCCTCGACCGCCGCCTTTTGCCCGATGATGACCCGGCTAAGTTCCTGTTCTATTTTCTCGCGGCTGGCGGCGATTTGCTCGACCGCCTGCCGATCCTGTTCGTTTGTGGTTCCGGTGTTTTCCATGTTTAGTGAGTCATTGCGTAAAAAATAATGTTGATGCCCATCGGGTACGCCTTGGGCTCGGAGAATTCCTTGAAATACCATTCGTTGCGGCTCTCCTCTTCCCAGCCGTCGCCGAGATCGGTGTTGTGGCAAAAGATCGCCATCAACCGGCCGTCGTCGTCGTGTACTCCGCGGTAATGCGGCGTCTCCGCGTCGGTGCGCTCCCAAGTGATGCCGTACGGCGCACCCTGAATCGCCGTGCCGGGGTTGGGCACTTGCGGTTTTTCCTTGAGCGGAAAAACGCACTGGAACACCTCGTGCCCAATCGGCAACTCGACGATCTCCCGCGCCGGGAACACCCGCCGAAATTCGCGCTCAAAGTTCTGCCACTCGGCCTCGCCCCAAAAATCGTCCACCATCAAAAAGCCGCCGGTGAGCAGGTACTTTCGCAGCGCCTTGACCTCGTCGTTGCTGAGGGTCATTTCGCCCGGCTCGATGATGTAAATGAACGGGTAATGAAACAGCTTGGCCTCGGTGAGGTTAAGCACTATGCCGTCGGGATCGACCTTGAGCGCGGTGAGTTGCTGCAAACGAAACGACAAATTCAGGTCGCTCTCCGGATAGTCAATCGACCACTTGCCGCGTCCGCGCCAGCCGCCGCCCCACGAGTCGTACTGAATGCGGGCGAAAGTGAACGTGTCGTGCGGCAACTCCTCGTCGCGGCCCCAGTCCGCCACGCCACCGCGTTTGTCGCGTTCGCCACGGGACCAGCCGTGCTGGCTCCATGCCGCGATCGTGGCCAGCGTGAGCGCGGCAAGTATCAGGCCAAGGCCAATTCGACGGGACTTCATTGCGCGGTGGCCTCCTTGGCGGGTGGCTTGGGCTTGGCCAAGCGGGTGAGTAGTTTTTGCGCGGCGCGAAACCGTGGCGCGTCCTCGAGCGCCTGCAGCACATGACGCTTGGCCTCGTCCGGCGACGGGTCGGCGAGCGCGGTGGCTAGACGAAAATGCAGATCCACCGGGTCGGCCGGATCGAGCAGCAGCAGTCGTTTGAGCGGCCGGATGGTGTCGGCGCGCCTGCCGGTTTGCTGCGCGGTCAGCGCCATGAAACGGTGGCCAATGGGCGAGAGCGGGTTGGCCGAAAAGAAGCGCTTGGCCAAGCGATCGACCGCCGTCCAGTCTTCGCGCTCGGCGTGAATCTCCATCAACCGCCCGTAAAGTTTTGTCGCCGCGTCCTCGATGGTGGCCCATTGCTCGAGCACGGAAAGTTCATCCTCCGCTTGGCCAAGCGCGCGGTGCGCGCGGGCGAGCATGCCGTACGGCGAACCGCCGCCGCGCTGCCTCGGGTGCAGCCGGATCGACCGCTCGAGCAGCGGGATGGCCTCGAGAAATTTCTCCTCCTCGACGAGGTTGGCGCAGGTGGTGTTGAGCGCCCAAATGTTGTTCGGATGATCGGCGAGCCAATCGACGATGGCGTTTTTGTCGATCGGGTTGACCTCGAGCGGGCTCGGCTTGGCCAAGTCGGCCTCGGCGGCGAAAGCCTTGGCCAAGCCGGTGGCGAAGTCGGCAAACCCGGTCTCGAGCTTGGTCAAGTCGGTCGCGTGTTTTTCGATGGTGATGTTGATGAACACGCCTTGGCCAAGGTCGCGTAAAATATTGCTGATGCACGCCTCGCCAAAATTCTTCACAAGATACTCGACCACGAGCGACGACTGGTAATAGGCAAACTGAATGTGCTCCGGACTTTTGGGCACGATGAACGCCATGCTGAGCCGCTCGATCGGTGTCATCTCGCCGCCGAGAATGAAGTCGCGGTATTCGGGCGTCATTTGTTCGCCCCACGAACTGTGCCGGAGCCGCTCCTCGTAAACCGAGATGCCCTCGCTGAACCAGCGCGGCATTTTGTTGCGCGTCTTTTGCAGGGTGATGACGTGGCAGTACTCGTGCCAGAGCAGCGACTGCCAGTTCTGCTGGAAGCCGACGAGCGACTTGGGGCTGTTGGCCGTGATCAGTTTGCCGAAGCAGACGCCCATGTAGCCGTCGCCGCCCGGGATGCCGAACGTCCGCACGGCGAAATCTTTTTTCTCCGGGAAAATCTCGACGATCACCGGGCCTTCGATTTGCGTGTCGTATTTTGCCGAAAACAACTCGCGAGCCTCGGTGAGCAGATCGATCGCCTCGTCGCCGTACAGCGCGGACTCGTCGCGGGTCATTCGCAGCAGAAAGCCGTTGCGGTCGATCGTCACGTATTTTTTCAGCGAGTCGTGCAGCGTGAGCAGATTGAACGTCGTCACGTCGTAGCCGTCGGCCTCGTGCGCCTCCCCGGCCAGCCGCCACCCCTCCTCCTCCTGGCCAAGCCGCAGCAAATCCTGCGCGAGCTGCGTCTTGGCTGGGAGAAAATTTTTGCTGAACTCCAGTGCCTTCCGCTGATGCGCCGCGCCCTCTTCGAAGAGATATTTCGACGAGAGTTTTTTGCCGATTTCGTGATCGACCAGCGGGTTGGTCTTCCAAAACTTCAGGCCGCTCGCCCGCGCCGACTCGGCCTTGCCCGGCTCGTTGCGAACGGTGTGGAGGGCAGCCTGCAACGCCCAACTCTCTGCGTGGTGCGGGTTGATTTTGAAAATCGCCTTGAGGATGCCGTTGGCTGTTTCGTACTGCTCGGCGTCGGCTTGGTTGTGCGCCTGCAACAGCAGCGACGGGATGTGGTCGGGGTTGGTGAACATCGCCGTGTGCAGTGGTTCCTCCATCTGCGATGGGTCGCTCTCGGCGTACGCCTTGGCCAAGCCGTACAGTAAATCGGTGTCCTCGGGGTAATGCCCGATCGCCCTCGTGAACGTCCGCCCGGCCAGTTTGAAATCGCGCTTGGCCAAGGCCAAATCGCCGACCGCCAACAGCGCCTCGCGGTTGTCGGGGCTCGACTTGAGCACGCGATCGTAAAGGTTCTCCTTCACTTGCTTCGGATCGGTGGCACCGGCCTTGAGCAGCGCGCGCCCGATGAAGACGAGCGTGTTCTCATCGCTGATGCCGCGTTGGCCGTTGAGAAACTGCATGATGACTTGCAGCATCTTGGTGGCCTCCGTGGCATCGCCGTTGGCCTCGTACGCGAGATGAAACAGCCAAAGCGCCTCGGCGTTGTAACGGTACCGGTAATCGTCCAGCAACTCGGTGGCGAACCGCTTGGCCTCGGGGTATTGGCCGGTCGTCAACCGCGCCCGGAGCAGCAGCAACCGCCAGCCGCTGTCGAACTCGTTGGCGGCGATGGCTGCCTCGCTGGCCTCGATCGCCTTGGCATACTCGCCGGTGGCAAACAGTTGGCGCGCCTCCTTGAGCGTCGCCGCCCGCGCCAGACAGAGCGCCAGACAGAGCATCGCCAAAAGCGTGCCAAGCCGAACTGTGCGATGCATCAAACCCACCACCGTCATCATACCGTCTGAGGGCGGATTAGGTTACTGTAGCCGTGTAAAAAACGTGTCACCGGATCGGCGTCAGCGTCCGTTTGCACGCCGGTTTCTTCAAGACAAATCGCGGCTGGGGCGTTGCTTTGTGGCTGGGCGCTGGTAGGTTTTTCGCCATGAAACTGTGCCGATTGTCTGTCTTGATTGCTTTCGCCGTTGCCGGAGCCGCTCGGCCCGTCGCAGCGGCGGAGTCTACCGTGCGCCTCACCCGCGTGCCCGGCCACGGTGTCCAGCCCAAAGCCGTGCTGGATCAAAACGGCATGCTGCACTTGGTTTACCTCGCCGGCGATGCCGGTGGCTCGGACGTTTTTTACACCCGGCGCAAAGCCGGCGAGTCGGCGTTCGCCAAGCCGCTTCGGGTCAACCAGACGCCCGGCAGCGCGGTGGCGATGGGCACCATCCGGGGTGCCAGACTCGCGCTTGGCCAAGCTGGCCGCGTGCACGTCGCGTGGAACGGATCGCACAAGGCCGGCAAAGACGGTCACGGCGCGCCGATGTTTTACACGCGGCTGAAACAGGACGGCAACGGCTTCGAGCCGGAACGCAATCTAATGACTCGCACCCGCGCGCTCGACGGCGGCGGCGCAGTGGTCGCCGACGCCAAGGGCAACATCCAAGTCGTCTGGCATGCCGCGCCGCTGGACGCCGGGCATGGCGAAAATGCCCGGGGCGTTTACGTGGCCAAGTCGTCCGACCACGGCAAGACCTTCGCCCGCGAGGTGAGCATCAACACCCTGCCCGGCACGTGCGGTTGCTGCGGGCTCGACGCCTTCCTCGACCGGGACGGCAAACTGCTGACCCTTTACCGGGGAGTGAACGATGCCCAACGCGACATGACGCTGCTCGTCGGCAGCCAACCGGCCGCCGCCAAGTCGCTGATCGTCGGCCCGTGGGAGGTGCGCACCTGCCCGATGAGCGCGGCGGCATTCGCCCAAACCCCCGGCGGCATCGCCGGCGCGTGGGAGGCCCGGGGCAACATTCACTTGGGCTGGTTCGGCACCGGCAAACCGGTCGTGAAAAACAGCACGCTCATTCACCGCAAAGCTCATCAGCGGCATCCGTCCATCGCTACCAACCCCGACGGCGCAATGCTGGTCGCGTGGTCGGAAAACACCGGCTGGAAAAAAGGCGGCGACCTCGCCTGGCGCATTTACGACGCCAAGGCCAAGCCAACCGACCGACAAGGCCAACGCCCCCACGGCGTGCCCAAGTGGAGCTTCGCCGCCGCCGTCGCCCACCCCGACGGCTCATTCGAGATCCTGCACTGACCCCGCTTGGCCAAGCGGCATCGAGGAGTTTACATCAAAAAAACTTGCTTCGGCGGCGGTCCAGCGTGGACAGTCGGCGCATGGATCAGCCGGATCAATTACGGGAACTCTTTCGGATGCAGAAATCGCTCAATGAGCGGATCGGCGTGCAGACCGACGAAATGAGCGACGAGCAAAAAACCGAATGGGTGCTCAACTACTGCCGCGCCATGGGCCAGGAAATCGCCGAACTGACCGACAGCGTGCCGTGGAAATGGTGGGCCAAGTACCAAAAACTCGACGAACAAAACGCCCGCATCGAGGTCGTCGACCTGTTTCATTTTCTCATCAGCCTCGCGCAAGTGCTCGGCATGAGCGCCGACGATGTCTTCGCCGCATACGTGAAGAAAAACGAGGTCAACTTCCAGCGGCAGGACAGCGGTTACACCGAAAAAAACGAGGACGACTCACGCCACATTTGAGCGCTCCCCATCCCATGAGCGACCCCAACGCCGACATCGCCAAGGTGCTGGTTTCCGAGGAGGAAATCCGGCGGCGCGTCGGCGAGTTGGCGGCGCAAGTGCAGTCGGACTTCGCCGGGCGCGATCTCGTCGTGGTCGGGTTGCTCACTGGCACGCTGATGTTCCTCGCCGATCTCGTGCGCGAAATCGATCTGCCGCTGCGGCTCGACTTCATCGGCGTGTCCAGTTACCGCGACGGCACCGAGTCGCGCGAACTGGTGTTCACGAAGGAATTGAAACTCGACGTGGCCAACCGCGACGTGCTGCTCGTGGACGACATCCTCGACACCGGCAAAACCCTCCGCGCCGTCATTGACAAACTGGACGGCATGGCCCCCCGCCAAGTCCGCACCTGCGTTTTGCTCTCCAAAAAAGCACGTCGCGAATACGACATCCCCGCCGACTACATCGGCTTCGAAATCCCGGACGAATTCGTCGTCGGCTACGGCCTCGACTACGCGGAAAAATACAGAAATTTGCCAAGCATCGGAATATTAAAACCGGAGTTGTGCTCTTGAAAGTTTCAGTGAAATTTTGGTCGTATCTCGCCGACCACGCCGGTTGCAAAAAAGCGGAAATTGAAATCGTAAACGGAGCCACCTTGGCCAAATTGCACGAGGCCGTTTGTGAACAATTTCCAAAACTGGCCGGATCGAAAAACAGCACGCTCAAAGCCGTTGGGCTGGAATACGAAGATGATGATTTTGTACTGAGCGACGGTGATGAAGTTTCGTTTTTCCCGCCGGTGCAGGGAGGTTGACCGATGAAAACCGAACTGACTATTTCGACGGACGCGATCGATGAGTCGGCCTTGGCCAAGCGCCGGGAAATGAGCGGCGGCATGGGAGCGGTCGTCTGTTTTTTGGGCGTGGTGCGCGGAAGCGAGGGCGACAACGCCATCTCCGCAATTGATTACGAAGCGTTCGAGCCGATGGCGCGGCGTCAGTTTGAATTGCTGTTCGCCGAGCTTGGCCAGCGTTGGCCGGTGGAGTCGGTGCGCTTGGTTCACCGCATCGGCGTCGTGCCGGTGAACGAGCCGTCGCTGTGGCTGGAAGTGGTCGCGCCGCACCGGCCGGAAGCATTCGACGCCTGCCAATTCCTCATCGACGAGATGAAGAAAAAAGTCCCCATCTGGAAAAAACCGCTGCCAGCCTAACCCAAAACCTCTCGCACCCAGGCCAGTGCTTGTTCGCGGGTGGTTAGTTCACCGGCGAGTTGGCGGTTGCGAATGTCGCTGAGCAGCTTACCCAGTTTTGCCCCCGGCGCTTGGCCAAGCGCGATCAGGTCGGCGCCGTCAACGAGCGGTTTTTGCAGCTCCGGTTGGTTTTGGAACTCGGCAAACTTGGCCTCCAAAAACTCGTAGTTCTCCAGCCTGCCGGTGGAGGCGAGGCTGTCGAGCCGGTGCAACGCAAGCTCGACCGGTAAGGTCGGGCGAAGGAAGAGTTTGCGCAGCGTGGCCCGGCGCATTTGTTGCGCGTCTTTCAACTGCATGTGATGGCGCACGCAGGTTTTCACGGCGGCGCTCCCGGCCTTGGGGAAGCGCAGGCGGTTCATGATTTCCAGCGTCATGCTTGCGCCTGTTTTTTCGTGGCCCAAAAAACGGATGCGCCCTTCGTCGCGGCTCTGCGTCACCGGCTTGGCGATGTCGTGCATCAGCACCGACCAAATGAGCGTCGTGCCGGCGTCATCCGGCAGATGGCTGAGCATGAGGCGAATGTGAGTGAACACGTCGCCCTCGGGGTGGTACTCCGGCGGTTGCTCGCAGCCGATGGTGGCGGCCAGTTCCGGCAACACCTCGGGCAGCAACCGGCTCTCGTGCAGCAGGTCGAGTCCGCGCGCGGCGTGCGGCGGGCGAAACAATTTCAGCAACTCGTCGCGGATGCGCTCGGCGCTCACGTCGCGGATAGCGGCGGCGTGTTGCTGCACGGCGGCGAAGGTCTCCGGCTCGATCGCAAAGCCAAGCTGCGCGGCGAAGCGCACGGCACGGAGCAGGCGCAACCGGTCTTCGCCGAAGCGTTTCGCCGGATCGCCGATGGTGCGGATGCGTCGGGCGTCGAGATCGGCTTGGCCGCCGACCCAGTCGTGCAGTTCGTCGACGAGCGGATCGTAAAACAGTCCGTTGATGGTGAAGTCGCGCCGCAGGGCGTCCTCGCGGGCGTCGGTGAAGCGGACGCTGCCGGGTCGGCGGCCGTCGGTGTAATCGCCCTCGGCACGGAAGGTGGCCACCTGATATTCGTGGCCGGCTTCGAGCACCATGATCACGCCGAACTGTTTGCCGACCGGGATGGTCTTGCGGAACAGTTGCTCGACCTCCTCCGGCGTGGCGTCGGTGGCGATGTCGTAGTCGCTCGGCGCTTGGCCAAGCCGGGCGTCGCGCACGCAGCCGCCGACCCAAAACGCCTGAAACCCGGCCCCAGCCAGGCGCTTGGCCAAGCCGGTCGCGCCGGCTTTGAGGCTGTCGGAGGGGTTGTTGGAGGTGTCGGGCATGGCGGAGCGGCGCGGGCCGTTGGGCCAGTTTTCCCCGAAAACCAACTGCAATCAAGCCGCAGAGGATGTCGGCGGCGGTGCCGGTGAACCGTTTCCCCTAAATGCCTTTCCCGAGTTCGTAGCCTCGATTACCCTCCCGCGCGTGCTGGATCGGCGTAAAACCGGTGAGAAAATGCTCCGTGGCATCCCCGTGTCGCAGGGGGTGAGCCGCAGCCGTGTCGTGGTGTTGGACCGCACGCGGATCGACCCGGCGAAGTGGGGCATCCTCGAGTCTGACCTGGCCGGGGAGGAGGAACGGCTGCAGTCGTCCCTGGCGGAAACGCGCCGGCAAATCCTCGCCGTGCAGGAGCGGTTGCGCGAGGCGATGGGTGCCGAGGAGGCGCAGATTTTCGACGCACACCTGCTGGTGCTGGAGGACCCGATGCTGCTGCAGGAGACGGCGCGGTTCATTCGGGAGGACTTGGTCTCGGCTGAGTACGCGTTCCATCAGGCGTCGGAAAAATACGCCGAGGCACTGGGCAAGGTGGATGATTCGTACCTCAGCGAGCGCGCCGCTGACATCCGCGACGTGACGCAGCGGGTTCTGTCCAATCTGATGGGCCAACCGCTTTGCAGCGTCTTGGCCGACTTGACCGAACCGTGCATCGTGGTGGCCCACGACCTGACGCCCTCCGACACGGCGACGATGGACCCGGCGATGGTGTTGGGATTTGTGACCGAGGTCGGCACCCGCACGTCGCACACGGCCATCCTTGCGCGGTCGCTGCGCATCCCGGCGGTGCTCGGGCTGGGTGAGGCGATCGGCGAGTTGAACACCGGCCAGTCAGTGCTGCTCGACGGCTTCAACGGTTTCGTCGTCATCGATCCGGCAGAGCAGACGCTCTTCGAGTACGGCCAACTGGTTGACCGGCAGACCTCCATCGAGGAGAGCCTCGAGGTCATCCACGACGACGCGGCCGAGACGAAGGACGGCCACCGAATCATTCTCTCCGCCAACATCGAGCGCGCGGCTGATGTCGAGGGCGTCCTCCAATGCGGCGCGACCGGTGTCGGTCTGTTCCGCACGGAGTTTTTGTTCATCAATCGCAGCGACCTGCCGGACGAGGAGGAACAGTTTGCGGCGTACCGCCAAGTCGCCGAGTCGCTCGCGCCGGACCCGGTGATCATCCGCACGCTCGACCTCGGCGGCGACAAACTGCTCTCGCACGTGAACGTGGCGGCGGAGATGAACCCGTTCCTCGGCTGGCGTGCCATCCGGTTGTGCCTTGAGGAGACGGATCTTTTCCGCACGCAGCTCCGCGCCATCCTGCGGGCGAGCGCCTTTGGTGACCTGAAAATCATGTACCCGATGATCTCCGGCGTGGAGGAACTCGAGGCCGCCAACGTGCTGCTCGACGAATGCCGCGGGCAGCTTCGCGCCGAGGGCGTGGCGTTCGCCGAGGCGCTCGAGATCGGGGTGATGATCGAGACGCCGTCTGCGGCGATGATCGCCGACAGCTTGGCCAAGCGCGTGAAGTTTTTCAGCATCGGCACCAACGACCTCATCCAGTACACGCTGGCGGTGGACCGGTTGAATGAGAAGATCGCCCACCTCTACGAGCCAACGCACCCCGGCATCCTGCGCCTGATCAAGGCGACGGTGGACGCCGGAAAGGCGCACGGCATCTGGACCGGTGTCTGCGGCGAGATGGCTGGCGACCTGGCCGCCGTGCCGCTGTTGCTGGGCCTGGGCGTGGGTGAATTGAGCGTGACCCCCTCGATGGTGCCGCGCGTGAAGATGCTCATCCGCAGCATCGAGATGTCGCAGGCGCGGGAACTGGCGGAGTTTGCGCTGGGCAGCGAGTCGCCGAAGCAAATCCTCTCGCGCGCCGAGGCCCTGGCCAAGGCAGCGGTGCCGAGTTTTTTTGAGGTGTTGACTGACTAACCTACCACGGCGTCACGGCTGCCACGACTTGAACTCCGGCAGGCGTCGCACGTCGGTGAAACGCGGATCCGTCACGACCCTCTTGTAAATATTATCCGCCGCCGCGTTGGTGGCCCGGCGCTGTTTGTCGAGCGCAAGTGCCTTGGCCAAACTGGCCCATGAGTCCGCCGTCCGGTCTCGCTGAGCGGCCTGCACCGCCGCCAAATCGTACCACCCCTCGGGGCTTTCCGGCATTTTTCCGGTGAACACGACGAGCGCCGCCTCGAGTTGTTTTTGGCTGCCGAGATGATTGAAAAACTGGGCGGCCATCAACAAATTGGTCGTGTCGATCGACGGTTGCCGGATGGCCTTCGCCAGCACATCGACTCCGCGTTGCGCCTGGCCAAGCTGCACGTGCGTCGTGGCCAAGTCCAAGGCGATTTCAAAATTTTCCGGCTCGGCGGCGACACGGGTTTCGATCTGTTTGAGTGCCTCGCGGGCGATCTTGTTTTGCTGCTCGGCCTTGGTGCCTTGGCCAAGGTTTTGATAAACCGAAGCGACGGTAAAGCGGGTGCTGATCTCGAGGCCGGGCTGTTTCACCAGCGAGTCGATCAGTTTGAGCGCCTGTTCGTTCTGCTTGAGGCGCAGATAAATCGTGGCCAACTCCAGCGCCACTTTGGGGTCGGCGAGGTTGGCCTTGTGCCGCTGCTGCAGACCGACGAGTTGCTGCTGGATTTGCTTCACCTCGTCGTCGCTGAGGTTGAGCCCCTGCGCGGCGACTTGGCCGGCGGCGGCGTCCTGCGGCTTGCCTTCGAGCAGAATGTTGAACTGCCGGATGCCCCGGATGAGATGGTTGAGCATTGGGCTTTCGGGGTCGAATAGCCCGTAGGTGGTGACGAGGTGAATGGCGTCGTCGCGCCGGGCCTGCGCCGCCGTTTTGTCGCCGGACTGAATCTCTTCATAGCCAAGCGAGAGCAGCAGTTGGGTGTAGTGCGACAACACCTCGGGGCTGTACGGGCAGAACGCCCACGCCTGTTTGAGCGCAAAAATATATTCGCGAGTCATCCGCCCCTGTTTCTGCTTCATCTCGTCGCGCTTGGACGCGTCGGCCTCTTTTTTGATGGCGAGTTTGTAGTTGTTGATGCGCCAGCGGTAGATGTCGGCGATCGACGTGCGCAGTTTGCTGAACGACTTCTGCGCCGGTTCGTCGCGCACGAATGCCGGGTCGCCGGTGTAGCCGTCGAGATCCCAGCGTTGGTATGTCTTGATGGCCCAGTCGGCGATCTCCTTGACGCTTGTTTCGTCGGTGATCCAGTTGCCGGTGAGGCGCGTTTGGTATTGCGCCCAAAAGAGCCGGTCCTTGCGCATCATCTCGTCGGTGATCTCCGGCACTTCGTCGCGGTTGAGCTTGAGAATGATGCCGTACGGCGTGAGGTGCGGGTACATCCATTCCAGCGGAAAACTGACTTCGATGAAAAAGTCGCGCTCCGGATTTTTGTCGAACAACAGCTTGGCCAACTTGGAATTGATCTGCATCACCGACACCTGCCCGGCCACGGAAACGCGGTCGCCAATGCGGTTGACGATCTCGCCCGGCTTGAGCGCCCCGGCTTTTTCGCGGGCGTCGGCTTCCTGCAAATATTGCGCGAAGGCGATCTCCGCCTCGAGCTGTGTCGGCGAGTTTAGCTCGAGATCGGGATACAGCCCGGCTTGGCCCGGCGCAACAAAGTCGGCCAGCAACTCGTCGAGCAACCGGCGATTCAGCCGCACGCGTGCCTGTCTCCAACGAATGTAGCGGCCGTTCTCCTCGACGCGCTTCGGCTCCGCTTGGCCAAGCGCGGCGACTTGTTTCCGCAGCGAGAGCGTTGTCGCGGAAAACTCGACGCCCGCGAACGCCGCGTCATCCCAGATCGGATCGCCGTCGATGATCGCGTTGAAATCGTCGGCCAACCCCTCGCGGAGGTCATCATCGGCGGGCGGCTTGGCGCAGGCTGCCCTGCCCTCGTCGGAAAGTTTGCCGAGGAGGAAGCCGGCCAACTCGTCATCCTGATCTGCAATGCGCTTGGCCAAGTCGCTTGGTTTCAA
>CAUZVJ010000004.1:0-24500 GCA_963583225.1 Verrucomicrobiia bacterium | reverse complement strand
TCCTTGAAAAAATAAGTGCTGAGCCGGAAGCCATCCGGGTTTTTGGTGAACTCGTTGAGCATGTGGTGATCCACCCACGAAAGTGGGTCGATGTACTCCTCGTACTTCGTGCGATGGCTTAAATTCTTGTACATCGTGTTCAGGTAGGCACGAACATAGCCGCTTTGCTTGGCGGTGACCCTGCCCTCCTTGGGCTCCACCCACTTGATGCCCTGGCCTCCGGCGCTGAACCCGGAATCCCCCGGATCCGGCCGGTCGATCTTGAAAATATACCCCCCGGTGATTTCCGGATCCGAACTGTCGTCGGAGCCGATGCGGGTGATGTTCACGCGGTTCTTGTTCCGCTTGATTTTTTCCATGAATGAGTAAACGCCGACATAGTCGTTGTAGCTCAACGCGCCGCCGTTGGTGTTGACGAACACTTCGCAAAAACGGGTTCGCACCGCGTATCGGCCAATCTGGTTGCTCAGTTCGTAAACCAGCGCATTGCGGATGAGTGCACGGTCAAAATTATAGGCGGCGTAAAGAATCCAGTCCGATTCCTCCGGCAATCCCAGCGGGGAGATGTCTCGGTCTTCGCCGAAGTCATCGCGGGCCTCGATGGTGAACGCCTTTTTGGGGCGGTTTTGCGTGCTCGAGCCGCGAATCTTGATCCCGACGCGAGTGCCCAGGGTTGGGGCGTCCATCAGGCTGGTTCGTTTGTCCCCGCCGGGCTCGTAGATGGACATGTATGCGTTTTTGTACGGGTCGGATGAGATGCTCCCGCCCTTGAAATTCTCAATCACGACTACCGGCAGATTGGAGGTGAACTTGCGGGCGTTGGAGGCAATTTGCAGGTATTCATGCGTGATTGGCGGCCCGCCAACGCCGTCCTTGGTGAAGCATCTGGCGCAAATCAGGGTGGACTTGGTGATCCGGATGGCAGCCTTGTATTTTTTTGAGGAGGAGTTGGGCACGCTGCCGTTGGTAGAGTAACGGATGATTTCGCCTTCAACAGCAGGCTTGAGGGTGATCGACATTGAGGAGGAAAAACTGCTGCTTGGCCGGGAAAATACCGGCTCGCCGGCTTGGGCCTGGGCTTGGCCTGTGTTCAGGCGTCCCGGGGTGGGCAGGGTCAGGAACTCACGGCGGGTGGGGTCGATCACTTCCGAGCGACCCCCAATCAGCGTCGGCATGACAAAGAATTCCTTGCGGTCGGTTCGGTTGTCAAACGCCTGCACTGCCAAGAGATTGTTTTCCCCGGCCTTCAGCAATCGGGTATATTCACTCAAATCAAAATCCATGAACGACACGTCGTTGTTGTTCTTCGTGGCGTAGGAGTTGTACCTCGGTTTGTCCGGTGCATTGAAAGAGACAACTTTTTTCCCGTTCAGGTAGGCGATGAACCCGTCATCAAACTGAATCCTGAGGATCAGGTAAGCCAGCGTCCGATGGTCTTTAACGGAGAATTTTTTTCTAACCCAAATCACACGCTTGGACGAGGGGATCTTTGTCTTGATGATGCTTGCGAGGCTCGTGCCGGATCGCTGGAACCCAAACCCGGACCGACCGTTCTTCCAACCGCTCGTCTCCTTGAAGTTCGTTGCTGTCCATTTTTCCTTTGCGTTACTGCTTGCGGGCGCCAGATAACTGAACACCGCATGCGAGGAGATGATTTCCTCCACTTTGCCCATCATCGGCACGCCGTACGATTTGTCATCGTTCAATGCCGGAAATTGCGGGTCATACTTGTCGGCGAAGGTTCCGTCCGGCTTGGCCAAGCCGAGGAATTCGCCCGCCCGTGACAACCTGAAACTGGCATGCAGCGGTCGATCCGTCTCGGCGATATTGTTTCCGGACGCGTGTACCACCAGGAATCCGCCGGGAGCGATGGCCACGTCGGGAAAGGTCCATTTAAGCGGGCTCTCGAGTTCATCACTCAACCCCCATCCGAGCAGTCTCGTCGCCGTGCTCCCGGGATTATGAATCTCGATCCAGTCTGAGGTTTCACCGAAGTCATCCTTCAGCGTCTTGTCGTTGGCGGCAACAATCTCGCTGATGAACGGGTCGCCACCCAGACAGTTGATTGCTGGGCCAAGCGTTAATAAGCCGGTCAGTAATGGAATGGATAATTTCAGTCGCATATCGAATTAAAAGTTGTGCCTTCCCCCAAGGGCGCGCGGAAACCTACCCCGCTTGGCCAATCGGCAAAAGCCGAATATCAAGAGGGTCGCTTGGCCGTCATCCAGTCTTTCAGCGCTGATTCACGTTCCAGCAACGCCGGGTGGTCGTAGTGAAAGCCGCTGTACCACGGGTGCGGCGTGAGGTTGCTCAGGTTTTCCCGGTTCAATTTCCGGAGCGCGGTGATCATCGGGTCGCTCGTTTCAATTGCGTCTGCGGCGAAGGCGTCCGCCTCGTATTCAAACTTGCGCGACCACAAACTCGATAGCGGCGAGAGCCAAAACGTCACCGTCCCGGCCAACAGTCCGAACAGCAAGAACGCCGGCGCAATCCCGCCCTCGCTGCCGAAGCCAAAGGCACTTGTGAACCAAGACTGCTCTGCCAACACGCTCAACCCCCAAAAACCAGCCAACGTGGTGACAAACGACCAAGCGATCATTTTTGGCACGTGCCGGAGCTTGTAGTGGCCGATCTCATGTGCCAGCACGGCCTCGAGTTCGGGCTCGTCCATCTGCTCCACCAATGTGTCGAACAGCGCAATCTTCCGCCCCCGGCCCAGGCCGGTGAAAAAGGCGTTCGAGTGCTTGGAGCGCTTGCTGCCATCCATCATCTGGATGCCGGCGTTGATGAACCCCGTACGCTTGGCCAAGTCGTTCAAGCGGTCCTTCAGCGCGCCGTCCGGCAGCGGGGTGAACTTATTGAACAGCGGCAGGATGAAAATCGGGGCCAACACGCTCATCAGCAATTGAAACACCACCACCACGCCCCAAGCCCACAGCCACCAATGGTCACCGCTGGCTTCAACCAGCCAGAGGATCAGCGCCAGCAGCGGCACGCCGATGGCAAAACTCAGCACAACCCCCTTGGCCTGGTCCGAGCACCAAGTGTACTGCGTGGAGTTGTTAAAACCAAACCGCTCTTCAAGTCGAAACTGCGACCACCATGAAAACGGCAGGCTCAACAGCGACATGATCAGAATCATCACCCACAACGCGATCGCCAGTCCCCACGCGGATTGCCCGGTCCGCTCCGCAATCTGGTCAAAGAGCGATGCAAGCCAACCGCTGAAGAGCAGGGTACAAAGCACCGCCGTGCTGTACGTGTCGGAGAGAGTGCCGAACCGGGCCTTGGCCAGCGTGTAGCGCACCGATTTCTGGTACGTCGCCTCGTCCATGATTTCCCGGAATGCCTCCGGAACTTCATCGGCGTGTTTCCGCACGTGCGCCGCATTCACGCCGTCGAGCCAAAGCTCAAAAAAATAGCGAATCAAAATCAGCCCAAGGGCAACGATGGCAAATGTAGTCATGGTTGTTTGAGGGTTTCGGCGATTGAGTCGTGCAGGGTGCCGAAGATTTTTTTGACCTGCCGCTGCGTGGTGCAGAATGACGGCATGACGACGATCACATTGCCGACCGGCCGTGTCAACACGCCGCGCTTGGCCAAGCCGTTACAGACACGTATCCCGGCTTGCTCGTCCAAGGCAAACGGTGCGCGAGTCCGCCAGTCCCGAACCAATTCCACCGCCAGCACGCACCCCGCCTGCCGGATGTCGCCGACTTGCGGCAACGCCCAAAGCCGCTTGGCCTCGGTGCGAAGATTGGTGGCGAGTTTTTTTCGTTTGTTCGTCGTCGCCTTGGTCTGCAGCAACTCTATGCTGGCCAAGCTGGCAGCGCTGCCTAGCGCGTTGCCGGTGTAGCTGTGCCCATGAAAAAATGTTTTGAATTCCGCGTATTCGCCGAGGAACTCATCGAAAATGTCCTGCGTGGTCAGCGTCGCGGCCATCGGCAGATAACCGCCCGTCAGCCCCTTGGCCAAACAGAGAAAATCCGGCTGTACGCCTTCGTCGTGACTCGCAAAAAACCGATCGCCGGCTCGGCCCAAGCCGGTCATCACTTCGTCGGCGATGAGTTGCGTGCCGTGACCTCGGGCAATCTGCGCGACGCGGCCAAGCCAACCCTTCGGCTGCGCGATCATTCCGGCCGGCCCCTGCAAGCCCGGCTCGATCAACATCGCGGCGTAGTTGCTCCCGCGTTTTTTGCGGGCGGCGAATTGCTGTTCCACTTTGTCAACGCACTCGAAGTTGCACTTGCGACTGTCGCGCGCGTCGCCGCGTTCCGGCTTGGCTTGGTTGAACGGACATCGGTAACAGTACGGCGACATGACTTTGTCCGTCTTGAAAAGCATCCCGGAGTACGCCTTGTGAAACAGGTCGATGTGTCCGGCGCTCACCGCGCCGACTGTGTCGCCGTGATACGCGCCGTCGAGCGAAAGGAACCTCGGTTTGCGGGCGCGGCCCGTGCGGCGGGCAAACTCATAAGCCAGCTTGAGTGCCACCTCGACTGCGGTCGAGCCGTCGTCCGAGTAAAACACCTTG
The DNA here is from genome assembly GCA_963583225.1 of Verrucomicrobiia bacterium. Classification (GTDB taxonomy): domain Bacteria; phylum Verrucomicrobiota; class Verrucomicrobiia; order Limisphaerales; family UBA1096; genus UBA1096. The sequence continues at coordinate 19,966 of CAUZVJ010000004.1, read as the reverse complement.
GCCAAGCGCGGCTGCCCCTTGGCCAAGCCGGTTCGCGGGTTGGCCAAGCGCACCAATTCTCGACCAAGCAGCGAGGACGGTCCACTGGCCAAGCCTAGTGCCGAAGTATGGGCAACTTTGCCCAGTTGTCGGCGAATGGCGGCGTTGATCTTTGGGTGGTTGTGCCCGTGAAGATTGGTCCAAATCGACGAGTTGGCATCGATGTATTCCCGCCCGCGCACGTCCCAAAGCAGAGCGCCCTTTCCGCGCTCGATGACCAGCGGCTCGCCTTTGAGCCAATCGCGCATTTGCGTAAACGGATGCCACAAATGCTGCTGATCCAGCTTGGCAAGGGGATGCTTTTTCATGCCTCGCTGGGGTCGATTTCCTCGAACGGCGACAGGTCGAGTTCAAAGCCGGTGCCGAACGGTTGGCTGTTGACACTTCTCAAGTCGATCTGCCCGTCGCGAATATCAAGCGTCGGCCAGCCGCGATCACCCGCGCGATAAAGTCCGGGGTGCGCATCCTGCACCTGCCGTTGTGTGACTTCCGGAAACTGCGACAGGCCAGCCATGTAATGATGCCCGTTGCGCTCGACGCTCTCGATGCCAAGCGCCGCCATCACCGCCAAATCCTGTATCACGGCGACCGGGCCGACGTTGCACAAATCTTCACCGCTCATCTCGGCCACGTGACCGGCTTCGCGGCGAGCGTTTAGCAGGCAGGCGTTGGCGACTCCTTTGAAAATGCCCTTGCAGTTTTTGTGGCTAGTCCCGGCGTAGCCAAGCGCCAACGCCAACGGCAGGCTTTTGATCGTGGCATCCGATTCGTCGATGATGATTGGCGGCTGATCCGCCCAATCCTCGAAACCGTCGCTCACGGAATCGTCCAGCGCGATGTTACGGTGCAACGGTTGCTCGACAAAAAGGAGGTGCTCGAAAAACGAGACCAACTTTGTGTCAGCAGCGAGACTTGCCCAGTGGCTCCGAAACTCGGCCACGGTGGCAAACTGTTCGTTACCGTCGAGGCTGAACGCGTAGTCGCCCGGTGCGTGTTGTTCGATCGTGGCAGCGACGATGCGCAGACGATCGAGATCGGCATCAAGGTTGCCGTTGATTTTGATTTTGAAATGTCGCAGCCCGTAGGCCCGGATGCACTGGTCGAGCGATTGCGGCAGCGAGTCGTTGAGCAACTCATCAGCCGGGATGGCGTCAGCAGACAACGGATCGGCCAAGCCGACCGTGTGGCGCGCCAGCACCTTGGCCAACGGCTGTTGCGGGAGCAGTTCAGCGGCGGAGCGCTTGGCCAATACGGGATGAATCGCCCCGGGATCAAAGCCCAGCGTGCCATCACGCAGCGCTTGGCTAAGCGGCCGGCCCGCAGCACGGCAAACCGCCTCGATCAATGCCCGCTCAACCAGCGAGGTGCCAAAATGAGCCAGCAACGGTGCGATCTTCTCCGACTTTGCCCAAGCGGCTTGCTTCTCATAAATCGCCTGCCAAGCCGCGAAGGCGCTCGGTGCCTCGAGGCCGATCGCGTGGGTCAAGGCGTGCCGGATCACCCGGAGCATGTCGGCGATCTCTTTGTCCAGCGGGTCGTCCGGCACCTTGGTGAACCACTTGGGAGGCAGCAGATCGGAGGCAATGCCACTTGACAGCTGTCCGTCCACCTCGGCCTCGACCCGGACAAACACCATCGGCACCTCAGTCATCGTGGCGATGCCGTACTTAAACGGCATGCGAGTCTTGAGTTGAATCTGGTGAATGGAGGCTGCGTTGATTTTCAACGGCACGCCAAAGTCATAATCCCCCGCGAGCCACTCTTCAAGTTTGCCGGGTGTGCGAGGGCAGCGAACAGAGAACAGGACACGGATTTCTCGGATGACCACGGATTTTTTTTGGCAACCGCGGATGGACACGAATGGACGCTAATTCAAACATGGATAGACAGGACGGACAGGACTTCTTTTTTGTCAGCAGAATTCGCAGATGAGCGCAGATTTTTTCTGAGTTATCAGTTGGCAGTCAGCAGTTTTCAGTTGTTTCACTTCAGATTTGGACATTCCTTGTTCGATATTGGGTGTTCCATCTTGCCCATCCTGTTCATCCATGTTCATTTCCCGGTTCTCTTTCTTCGCGTTCATTGGCGTCCATTCGCGGTTGAAGAAAAAGCCTCCCGCTGTTTCCAGCGGGAGGCTTTCGGTTCATGTCCTCTCTCAACCTAAGCCCTGTTTTCCCCTGAGCTATAAGGAAAGTGTAATGTACTGTGATTACTTGGTTTTCAATTTAGAATCTTGAGACGCCAGTATTTGGTTGCAGAGTCAGCATCCCGGTATGTTTTTGAATAACCACCCACTCCGTTGAATGTTCCTCCATCATTATGCCAATTTGTTAAATTGGAGGAGTACTGAAGGCGGTACCGGTTTGGTTTAAGCGTGAAGAACTCAAGTCCCACCGCCGTGTTTATAAAGATGGAACCATCAGCAGATTCGCTTGGGTTGTTAGGGTCAAAGCCGTTTGCCACTTCAACACCATCAGGCAAACCATCACCATCAGTGTCGGACTTGAGTAAGCTGGTTTTTGTCTGGTGATATTCCATGTAATCGCCAAGACCATCGCCGTCAGTATCAGTCTTGTTGATGTCGGATCCGATCTGCCGTTCCAACTTGTCCAAGAGGCCGTCGTTGTCAGTGTCCGGATTGATGGTAATCTTTATTTCACTACTCGTTTTATTGCCGGCTGCGTTTGAAACTGTGACCTTGTATCTTCCAGCATCGCTTTCATTCACTCTGGAGACATAATAAGACGATTGTGTGGCGCCGGGTATTGCCGATCCGTTCCTGAACCATTGATATGTTATCAGGCCACTTCCTGTGGCAACAACGGTGAGCTTTAAGCTCTTGCCTTCGTCGATTGTTTGCGGGTTCGAGATGTTTGTTATTTTTGGTGGATTGATTATCTTTGCCTTGTTGGAAATAAGGATTTCATCAATGGAACCGTGCAACGTGTACCCTCCGTTTCCGACTCCGAAATATCCAAAATAATCAGACCCCGCGCCGATGTTTCCAGGATCCCTGTCAGGTCTGTCCCATTTGTTAATAATAACATTATTGTTTACAGCTATTGAAAAGTCACCCCCGTTACGGATTAGTTCGATTTTATACCATACACCTGTGTTGAAGTTAAAATTTCCCGTCATTTTTTGCCCTTGCGACGCATAGTTGTCTGCAAAAAATACAATTCTAGTTTTATCCGCCATGAGGCTAGCTTTACCCCCTATCAATGTATTCCACTCATTTGGCAATCCTCTAAATGAATTGAATTTAACCCAAAAAGTTGCTGTGAATTTATTAAGATTGCCAAATATATTACCTGTTATTTTTAACTGGCTATTGTTACCATTAAAAACAATTGCCGAATTACTCTCATTATTTCTTCCTTTTCCATAGGTAACGTTTGTTGCAGCTAAATGTATTTCATGTCCGCTTGAGTCTTCGGCATTACCATTGAAATAGTACATTGCTACGTAATCAGGATTTGCAGGCTTTTTCTTATAACTGATTTCTCCGCCCTCAGCTTTCCATCCCTCATCGTTTTTGAATTTACTGTTCTTTAAAATCTCAGTGCCACTAGAGTTTTTTAAGCTAATTACATAAAATTCTATTGGAAGCTTAGTAGATCCTAGGCCTATTGCTGACACAACGAAAGCACCTGAAAAACTTTGTTTGAAAACTAGTTTTCGTGTGTGCTCATAAATGCCGTCTGTTATTTTTTTAGTGGTATATGCTTTTCTTTCCGGGTCAGAAGCGTTAGTGGGTATTTTTCTGAAAAATTCAGGCAATCCATTTTTTTCTGGTACAAAATCACTATTGCACACCATCTTAAAAGTGTAGATACCAGCATTGAATTGCCCATCTTGCACTACCCGAGCATAGCCGCTAGTTTTTTTAAGAACCAGAATCCTGCCGCCAAATAAGCCTTCTTCGGGATCAGGTGTGCTCTCCAACTCATGCAGTGCAACCACTTCAGCTTCGCTCAAGGCCCGATTATAGATGCGTATTTCGTCTACCAACATACCGGGTGTCCCATGGTGAGAATTTGTGCCAACCGGCACCTTAGGATCTCCAATAAAAAGCGGACTATCAATTGTCTCCAAGGTATCATTATGCGACTGTGTAGCTGATAGTTTATCACCATCCAAATAAATTGAAGAGGTGGTAAATTTCCCATTGTAAATTATTCCTACATGATGCCATTCATTAACTAATTTGTTACCAATAGCCTCGGAAATTAAATCAGCGTAGTGTCCACTTGTACTGATGTGCCCGTTTTCATGACTAAAAGCACCCACCGTAAACAATTCTTTGGCTTTAGCAGCCTTTCCCCAACCTAGAACCCACCCTTGGGGCCATACTGTTTCCTGTGTTAAGTTCACCCAAAAGAAAACTGAACGAGCTGAATTCCCATGTATGCCAACATTTTTTGACGTTTGTGCATAAGAATCTTGAGATGTTATCCGAACGGCGCTTTGAGAGTTACCTGCTTTGTCATTTGTAAGCTCAACTCCGTTTAAAAGGGTGAAGTGATTTCCATTCCCACTCTCATCATTGGCATTACCGTTGAATGGGTAGTAGGCGATCAAGCCCTTTTTTAAATCGACGGTTTGAGCGGGAGCGTTGCTCGCCAGCCAAGCCAGTGCGGCTAGGCATAGAATGGGCATCGCGCGGCGGATATATCGCACGGTAGTCGTGGTGCGGGGGTCGATCCTGTTTGGGATATTTGTTAAGCGTTTCATTGTTGAGTTTTTTTAGTCGTACGGTGGATTGGAGTTGCCCGATTTTAGGTGCAACCCGCCTTCCTTATATTGATACGCATCGGGATGCACCGACCGAACAGAACGAGGGAGGTTTTTTTGATTTTTTTGACGGCGGAGGAGCAATTGAGAAATCGCGAATGGACACGAATGGACGCGAAGAACTCTTTATTATCTGCAGATTCAATAAAAACACATGAAGCAAAGAATGGATCACCACAAAAAACACGAAAGGCACGAACAAAATGAATCCCAACGGGATTCCGTTTTACAGCCCAAGGTTGCATCCAAAAGGATGCTACTTTGGGATAAAACGTCAAAAATAGAATCAACCCTGTCAGGGTTGTGGACAGAGCGTTCTGAAGTTCGTTACACGGGCGAAACCCCGGTGGGGTTTGTTCCCGTTGTTGCGGCGGTGTCCCAAGGTAGTAACTGCGTTTCAAACTTTGGGCTGTAGGTCGTGATCCCTTCGAGATAAGCCGTTAAGGCATCACCGACTTCAGATTTGGACATTCCTTGTTCGATATCGGGTGTTCCATCCTGTCAATCCATGTTTATTTTTAGGTTCTCGGTTTCCGGTTGTTCGTGTTTTTTGTGGTTAAAAAATCCGTGGACATCAGTGAAATCCGTGTCTTTTTTGCTGCTGCCAACTTAAAAATCAGCTTTTTTGTTCGCTTGGCCAGGCGGGGTGCGTATCAAGTAGGGAATGGGTTTGAGCAGGAAAGCTGACATACCGGATACGCGGGCCACGTTGCTGGCGAGTTTGAAAGACCTCGGGGACGGGAGCGCTTGGTTGACGTTTTTCAATACTTATTGGCTGCTGATCTACAATTTCGGCCTGAAAATGGGATTGAACGATGCGGATGCGCGGGACTTGGTTCAGTCGGTGATGGCGACGGTTTCGCGGAAGATGCCCGGTTTTGTGTACGACCCGGAAAAGGGGCAGTTTCGCAATTGGTTGCTGGCGATTGTGCGTTCTCGATTGGCGGACATGCGGCGCAAGGCGCGGCGGCATGCCCGGCAGGAGTCGGCGGAGGCGCTTGAGAGCGTCGGCGCGCCGTGGGTGGTCGATCCGTTGGTGGAGGAGGGTGAGTTGGAGAAAATTTGGGCAACGGAGTGGGGGGAACAGTTGGTCGAGATGGCGTTGGAACGGGTCAAGGCACGGGTCAAGCCGAAGCAGTATCAGTTGTTTCACTGTTATGTCATCGAGGAATGGTCGGCGCGGCAGATCGAGGAAATGTTGGGGGCGAGCGCCGCCTCGGCCCGGATGGCCAAGCGGCGGGTGGGAGCGATTTATGAGGAGGAACTGAACATGTTGAAAGAGGGGGAGTTGTGACGCGATGGCATCCCTTTCGCGGCTGGCTGCATGGCTGGCTTGACCGCTTGGCCAAGCGGGTGAAGCCTTCGCCCGCGCCGCGCCGGTATCGAGCCAAGGGCGGCGTCAACGGCGCCCGGCTGCGGCGTGAGTTGCGTAAGGAAGTGGCCGGGAAAGTGAACAGCGAATGACCAATTTGGACAATGGGCCAAGCAGGGAGGCGATTGTCATCCCGGAGCACGAGTTGATCCGGAGGGTGGCGTCAGGCAGTTATGGGGAGGTGTGGCTGGCGCGTTGTCCGCTGGGGAGTTTTCGGGCGGTGAAGATCGTGCGCCGGTCGGCCTTTGAGTACGCCAAGCCGTTCGACCGGGAATACAACGGCATCTGCCGGTTCGAGCCGGTCTCGCGCAAGCACCCGGCGGTGATCGATATTTTGCAGGTCGGCCGCGACGACGCAGCCGGATATTTTTATTACGTGATGGAACTGGCGGACGGCTTGGCTGCCGGGCCGGAGACGGATGCCGAGGGCTACACGCCGCGCACGCTGCGGGCCGACCTTTACGAGCGCGCGCCGTTGCCGCTCTCGGAATGCCTCGCGCTGGGCCGGACGATGGCCGATGCGATTGGCCATTTGCACCGGAACGGACTGGTGCATCGTGATGTTAATCCGTCGAACATCATCTATGTGGACGGGCAACCGAAGCTGGCCGACCCCGGCTGCGTGGACAGCGCCACCCGCACCGGCACATTGGACCGGCACGCTGGGCTACATTCCCCGCGAGGGATTTGGCAAGCCGTCGGGCGATCTTTATGCGCTGGGCAAGGTGCTTTACGAGGCGGCCACCGGTCAGGATCGTCGGGACTTCCCGGAGATCGATCGGCCCGCGCCGGAGTTGCGCGAGTTGAATCAGTTCATCATGAAAGCGTGCGACGAGGAGCTAGCTGAGCGCTACGCCGACGCCGGGGAGATGGATCGCGACTTGGAGCGAATCGAGCGCGGGGAGACGCCGTTCCTCGGGAACAAGCGACGTCGACCTGTGGTGGCGGCGTTTGGCTTGGCTGCGTTGCTGGCGGTGGTCGCTTGGGGCTGGCTGCAATTTGGCGCGCCAGTTCACGAAAAGACCGCTGCGGCCGGGGCGGGGGTTGCGGGGCATTTGGAGGCGATGGAAATCAGTAAAGCGGCTCACACGAATTACGTGGGCAAGTTTTATTTTGCCGGGAATGCAAACGATTCCAGCGGGCGGGGAAATCACTTGCTCTCCTCCAATATAACTTACGGGATCGGAAGAGACGGCCAGAGTAATTCAGCAGCGATTTTCAACGAGAACGACAGTTGGCTTAGAATGGCTACAAACCATTTCGCAACCATTGAAGATTTCACCATTTTATTTTGGGTTAAGTTTTCCTCATTTCGTAATGCCCCCAACGAATGGAATACGCTCATTGGCGGCGAAGTCAGCTTGATGGTTGACAAATCAAGAATTGTACTATTCGGTGATGATTACGCAGCTCAAGGGCAAACTGTGAGCGGTTTTTTCGATTTCAGAACGAACACATGGTACAAAGTCGAACTCACCCGCATCGGCAAAAATTATTCAATAGCAGTCGATGATAAGGTAATCAATAATGGATGGGATGAGTCAACCGAGGCCCCCGAAAACATAGGTTTGGGAACAGATTATTTCGGGTTTCTTGGAGTTGGCAACACGGGCTACACCCTCCACGGTGCCATCGATGAAATAACGATTTCAACCAAAACTGCCGAGCCGAAACGGGAATGAGGGAAGGACACGGGAGCCGCAGAAACAAACATGGACGTACAGGATGGAATATCGAATATCGAACAAGGAATGTCCAAATCTGAACTGAAATAACTGGAAACTGCTGACTGCCAATTGATAACTCAGAAAAAACCTGCGCTCATCTGCGAAATCTGCAGATAAAAAACTTTCGCGGCCATTGGCGGTTGCCCTTCAAACAATCCGTGCCAATTCGAGAAATCCGTGTCCTGATCTGAACTGCTTCTCCGTTGGGCTTTGCGCGGGTAGGTGGGTGTCGTATTGTGCGGGCCGTGAAGCTACTTTTTATTGGGGACATCGTCGGGAAGCCGGGGCGCAAGGCGGTTCGGTATTTTTTGCCGCGCCTGCGGAAGTCGCTCGGGATCGATTTCGTTGTCGCCAATGGGGAGAACATGGCCGGCGGCTCGGGCATCACGCCGGCGACCGCGAGCGAGGTGTTTGAGGCGGGGGTGGATGTGATGACGTCCGGCGATCATTTGTGGGATCAACGCGAGGTGGAGTCGCTGCTGGAGAGCGAACCGCGTTTCGTGCGGCCTCACAATTATCCCGACGGCACGCCGGGGCAGGGTTTTTGTGTGACACAGAAGGAAGGTCTCCCGCCGGTGGGCGTGCTGAATCTACAGGGGCAGACGTTCATGAAGCCGATCGAGAATCCGTTCTTCGCAGCAGAGGATGCGGTGAGTGAACTGCGGAAGGGAACGGCGATTATTTTTGTGGACATGCACGCGGAAACGACGTCGGAGAAAATCGGGATGGGGCGTTTTCTCGATGGGCGGGTGAGCGCTGTGGTGGGCACGCACACGCATGTGCAGACCGCTGACGAGCAGATTTTCCCGGGCGGCACGGCGTTTCTCTGCGACGCAGGTTGTACGGGGCCGCAGGAGAGTATTCTTGGGCGTGAGATCGAGCCGATCCTTCGGCGCTTCACGACTTATCGACCGCAACGCTTTGGAGTGGCCTCCGGGCGCGTCACGCTCAACGGGGCGTTAATTGACATCGATGACAAAACGGGAAAGGCGCAATCCATCGAACGCATCTCCGAGTTGCTGCCGGACGAATGAGCCGCGAACAACAGAGCCTATGGGACTTCGGCGGAGTGCCGGAGCAGGGGGAGGCACGCAAGGTTTATGGCGTGGCCGAGTTGAACCGGAAGGTGAAGGGGTTGCTGGAAAACCAACTCGGCACGGTCTGGGTGGAGGGACAGATTACCGGGCTGCGAAGGCAGTCGTCGGGTCACATTTATTTTGGCATCAAGGATGAGAAAGGGCAGTTGAGCTGCGCGCTGTTTCGGGGAACCGACGCGAAAAACCGTTCGTTGATCGAGGACGGGACGCAGGTGCTGCTGCAGGGAGAGGTCACGCTGTTCGAGGCACGCGGGCAGTATCAGTTGATCGTTCGCAAAGTGGAACTGCAGGGGCAGGGGGCGTTGCAGGTCAAGTTTGAGAATCTGAAACGCAAGCTGGAAGCCGAGGGGTTGTTTGCGCAGGAGCGCAAGCGGCCGCTGCCCGATTTTCCCGCGCGGATCGGGCTTGTCACGTCGCCAACCGGCGCGGCGATTCGGGACGTGCTCCATGTCGTTTTGCGGCGGAACCCCTCTCTGCAAATCGTGCTGGAGCCGTGCCTCGTGCAGGGCGAAACCGCCGCAGCGGAAATGGCCAAGGCGGTCGAGCGGTTAAACCGGTGGAGCACCGGGCAGGACGAGCCGCTGGACTTGATTTTGCTGACGCGCGGCGGCGGCAGCCTGGAGGATCTTTGGGCGTTCAACGAGGAGGTGTTGGCCCGCGCTGTGTACGAGTCGGCGCTGCCGGTGGTGTCCGCCGTGGGGCATGAGATCGATATTTTGATCACCGACTTCGTGGCGGACGTCCGGGCGGCGACGCCGAGCGTGGCCGCCGAGTTGATCACGCAGGGCGTGTTCGCCTCGCGCGAGTTTTTGGCGGAGGCTGCTTCACAGTTGGGCCGCTTGGCCAAGCGCGGGGTGGGGTTGGCCAAGCGCGACTTGTCGGCCCTTTCCCACCGGCTTGGCCGGGCGCACCCGCGCCGGGCGCTGGATGACTCCCTTCAACGACTCGACAACCAGCTTGACGACCTGACCCGCTTGGCCAAGCAGGGGGTGGCGGCCCGGCGAGACCGTCTGCGCTTGGCCAGACAACGATTGCTGTCACTCCGGCCAACGGCACTGCTGGCCCGGCGCAGGGAGCAATTGGGCTGGCTGCGGCATCGCTTGGACGATCTGCCACGGCGCAAGCTCGGGGAGCATTTCGCAACGGTTGCGCAGGTGGCGAGCCGGCTTGAACTGCTCTCGCCCAAGGCGGTCCTGGCCCGGGGTTACTCGATCACCCGTGACGCGGAGACAGGTGCTGTGTTGAGGGATGCCAGGAAAGCGAAGAGCGGCCAGGTTTTGCGAACACGCCTGCACGCTGGCGAGATCACCAGCACGGTCAACGCCCCGGAAACTTCCCGCTAAAGTTTCCTCGATCGTGGTCGATACTCTTGGCGGGACATGCTCCGTCCGTAAAGAGCCATGAGGGAACTGACATTGGTCAAAACGATGCGGGATTCGCTGGAGACGCTTCTGCTGCATCACCAGCTTACCGAGAAGGCGCGCAATTTTTTCAAGGCTGTGCGGCTTGGTGATTTCGTCGAGGCCAAGTCACGGATGTCCGCCACGTGGCAGACCATCCCGGCGGATGACTTGTGTGACATGATTCGCGACGACCTCCCGTTACTGCCGCTCTCGACGGCGACTCATTTCGGCCTGGCCATGGATGATGGAGCGAGCGCCGTCGTGGACGCCTATCTGTATTTTGAAGGCGGGCACTGGATTTCGTGCGGAGTGAGCCTCGTGCTGGAACAGGGCCAGTGGTGGATCGACACAATCAGCCTTCTTCAGGAAGACTGGTCGCCCGACAGGCCGCAACCGAAACCGAACTTGGAATCGAGGAGCGCAACCAAGCCGACACGGATTGGCAGTTGAAACCTACTCCCACTCGATGGTCGCCGGCGGTTTGCTGGAGACATCGAGGCAAACGCGGTTCACGCCGCTGACTTCGTTGATGATTCGGCTCGAGAGCGTCTCGATCACCTTGTACGGCAGTTTCACCCAGTCGGCCGTCATGCCGTCCTTCGACTCAACCGCGCGCACAGCGATCGTGTATTCGTAAGTCCGTTCGTCGCCCATCACGCCGACACTGCGTACTGGCAGCAGCACCGCGAAGCTCTGCCAAATCTTGTAATACAGATTGTTGGACTTCATTTCCTCGACGACGATGGTGTCGGCGTTGCGGAGAATCTCGCAGCGCTCGGGCGTGACTTCGCCGAGGATGCGCACGGCCAAGCCGGGGCCGGGGAACGGTTGCCGCATGACGATTTCCTTGGGCAAGCCAAGCTCAGCACCGAGTTCGCGAACCTCATCCTTGAACAGGCAGCGCAGTGGCTCGAGCAGTTTGAACTTCATTTTTTCCGGCAAGCCACCGACATTGTGGTGACTCTTGATGAGCGCCGCCGGGTTGCCGCCGATCGGCACCGACTCGATGACGTCGGGGTAGAGCGTGCCTTGCGCGAGGAACTTGGCGTTGCCGACCTTGCGGGTGGCTTTTTGGAAAACATCGATGAACGTGTTGCCGATGATTTTCCGTTTTGTCTCGGGGTCGGTGATGCCCCGGAGCTTGCGCATGAACAGGTTTGTGGCGTCCTCGTAATGGAGCTTCACCTTGAAATTGCGGCCGAACACTTTCTTGACGACGCCTGCCTCATTCGCGCGCAGCACGCCGTTGTTCACAAAAATGCAGGTCAACTGCTTGCCAATGGCTTTGTGAATGAGTGCCGCCGCTACGCTCGAGTCCACCCCGCCGCTCAAGCCGAGAATCACTTTTTCTTTGCCGACTTGAGCGCGGATATTCTCGACGGCCTGCTCGACATAGCTGCGCATCGTCCACGTGCGACCGCAGCCGCAAATCTTGTGCACGAAGTTGGAGATGATTTTTTTGCCCTTTGGCGTGTGGACGACTTCCGGATGAAATTGCAGGCCGTAAAATCGTGCCTTGGCATTTTCGATCGCTGCAAAGCCGGAGTTCTCCGTGGTGGCCACCGCCTTGAAGCCGTCCGGCAGGCCGGTCAGTTTGTCGCCGTGCGAATTCCAAACCTGGAGTTCCTTCGGCAGCCCGTCAAACAGTCGGCACCGCGCATTTTTCACGCGAAGCGTTCCTTTTCCGTATTCGCGTTTTTGCCCGCGCTCGACCTTGCCATTCAAAAATTTGGCCATCAACTGCAGGCCGAAACAGATGCCGAGAACCGGCACGCCCAAGTTGAAAATCGCCCTGTCAGGCAGCGGGGCGTCCTTGGCGTAAACACTGGACGGCCCGCCGGAGAGGATGATGCCGCTCGGGTTCATTTCCGCGATAACATCGGCGGGGGTGTTGTAGTGGATGATGGTCGAGTAAACCTTGCATTCGCGAATGCGCCGCGCAATGACCTGAGTGTACTGGGAACCAAAATCGAGAATGACAATCTGCTCGTTCATCGGGTTGAAAAGAGGAGATTAAAGCCAAGTTTTCAGGCGTGGTGCGAGACTTTTCTGCTGCAACCCGTCATGCGATGAATTTTGCGCGGATCGATTCCGCTGTGCTCCCGGCCTTGCGCATGGCTTGCAGACTCAGAGCGTTGTGCCGCTTGGCCAAGCGCTGGCCGTCGACACCGGTGACCAGCGGGCAGTGGTAAAACGCCGGGGATTCCCAGCCAAGCGCTCGATAAATGAGCCGTTGCCGGGCGGTGCACTTGAGCAAATCAGCGCCCCGGACGACCTCGGTGATGCCCATGTCGTGATCGTCGGCCACCACGGACAACTGGTAACTGGGCACATCGTCGTGCCGCCAGAAAACGAAGTCGCCAAAGTCCCTGCCGGCGGTGAACGACTGCGGCCCAAGTCGGCCATCTTCAAAAGAAATTTCCTCTGCGCTTGGCACTCGGAAACGCCAATTCACTCGGGGCGTGTCGCCGATCTCGAAGGTGGCCGCTTGGCCAAGCGGCGGGCGGCAGCTGCCGGGATAAATCGGCTCATCGCCGGTCTCGTGCGGCGCGATCACGGCGTCTCGCACATCTCTGCGCGAGCAGCGGCAAGGATAAACCAAGCCGCGAGCCTTCAGCAATTCGAGGAGTTTTCGGTAGCGCTCAATCCGTTGGCTTTGGACGTACGGCGCGTGGTCGCCGCCGCAGTCCGGGCCTTCGTCCCAATCAATGCCCAGCCACTTCAAGTCCTCCAACGCGGCTTCGGCGAATTCAGTTTTGCAACGTTGGGGGTCAAGGTCTTCCGTCCGGTACACCAGCTTGCCGCCGGCTTGGCGTGCGCGTTGGCTGGCGATCCAAAACGTTTGTGCGTGGCCAAGGTGAAGCAGGCCGGTCGGCGTCGGGGCGATGCGTCCGCGATACGGAGTCATGCCGGTTGTGCGGCGGTGGCCATCGGAAGTCACTGGCCAGGCTCGCGCGAAATGTTCGCGCCGAGCGCGCGGAGCTTGCCGTCGATATTCTCGTAGCCCCGGTCGATGTGGTACACGCGATTGACCCGGGTGACGCCCTTGGCCGCCATGCCTGCCAAGACCAAGGCTGCCGAGGCGCGCAAATCGCTCGCCATGACATCCGCTCCGCTGAGCGGCAGGCCGCCCTTGACGATCGCGCTTGGCCCCTCGATCGAGATGTCGGCACCCATGCGCGCCAACTCGTTCACGTGCATGAATCGCGACTCGAAAATCCGCTCGGTGATGATGCTGATCCCCGGCGACTTGAGCATCAGCACCATCATTTGCGCCTGCACATCAGTCGGGAAACCGGCGTGCGGCATGGTGGTGATGTCCACCGAACGCAGCCGCTTTACGGGGCGAACGCGAAGCGTGTTGCGGCCGGCGTCGAGCCGCACGCCGGCTTCGCGCATTTTCTGCAGCACCGCGCTGAGATGCCCTGGGTTGCAACCGCGCAGCGTCACGTCGCCACCCGTCACCGCGCCGGCGAGGGCGTAGGTTGCCGTCTCGATCCGGTCAGGAATGACCCGGTGCTCCGCCCCCCTCAAGCGGCGCACGCCGTGGATGGTGATTGCCGGGCTGCCGGCCCCTGAGATTTTTGCGCCCATTTTGTTGAGGAAATGGGCGAGATCCCCGATTTCCGGCTCGCAGGCGGCGCTTTGAATGACGGTTGGTCCCTTGGCCAGGGTCGCTGCCATCATCACGTTGGCCGTGCCGAGAACCGTCGGGCCGCAGCGGCCACCGAGAAAACTCTCGCCGCCGGTCAGCTTGGCGGCCTTGGCGTGGACGTAACCGGCCTCGACGCGGACTTTTGCCCCGAGGTCGCGCATGCCCTTGAGATGCAGATCGATCGGGCGGGCCCCGATGACGCAGCCGCCCGGCATCGACACCTTGGCTTCGTTGAGCCGTCCCATGAGCGGTCCGAGAATGCAAATCGAGCCGCGCATTTTGCGGATCAGGTCGTAGTCGCCAAAACCCTCGATTTTTTTTGCCCGGACACGGATGGTACCCCGGTTCATTTCCACCTCCGCGCCGAGCGATTTCAAAATCCGCGCCATGTACTGCACATCGCTGAGGTTGGGCAGCTTGCGCAAAACGCACTCCTCACTCGTCAACAGCGTGGCCGCCATCAGCGGCAGCGCGGCGTTTTTAGAACCACTGATTTTGACATCCCCCTTGAGCGGTGTCCCTCCCTTGATGACCAGGCAATCCATGAGCGTTTGTCGGCGCGGAGTGTTGCGCTAATGCCCCGCAGAGGCAATCACGATTCGCGGTCGGCCGGACAGGTCGTCCGTGATCTCCACGCTTGGCCAAGCGGTTTGCTGGAATAGTGCCTCGACGGCCGCTGCCTGTCCGTCACCAAACTCCGCCATCAATTTGCCGCCTGGTTTCAAGCGGGACAGCCCTTCGGTGGCGAGTTGCCGGTAAAACCGCAGCCCATCCGTGCCACCGTCAAGGGCGAGGCGGGGATCGTGGTTCCGAACCTCGGGTTGGAGAGTGTCAATCTCCGCCGTCGGGATGTACGGCGGGTTCGAGAGGATCAAGTCCATCTGCTCTCCCTTGGCCAAGGCGGCCAGCCCATCGGCGTGCCGGAACTCCACTTGGCCAAGCGCGTCCAGCGACTCGGCGTTCAGCTTGGCCAAGTGGAGCGCCAAGTCGGACAGGTCCGAGGCGATGACTTTCACACTGGGGCAGCGCTTGGCCAAGCTGATGGCGATGCACCCGCTGCCTGTGGCGAGATCGAGTACAGCCGCGCACGGAAGAGGGTTCAAAAACTCCAGCGCCAGTTCCACCAGCCCCTCCGTCTCCGGCCGGGGAACCAGCACGGCCCCGGAAACCCGGAAATCGTAACCGAGGAAATTTGCCGTTCCAAGAATATGCTGCAACGGCTCGCGGCGAACGCGTCGTTCGAGCTGTTCGGCCAAGCGATCCCGCTCTTCCGCAGTCAAGGCGGTTTCTGTGAGAAGCGGAATCTCAGAGCGACTGCAGGACAGCAAGTCGGCCATCAGCCACTCGGCATCGGCCTGCGGCGACTCGACGCCCGCTTGGCGAAGCCGTTGCACCGCATCACGAATCGCCTCGCCCACCGTCATGGACGAATCAACCCGTCAGCCACCCCAAGCCATTTGTAGCTGGTCAACTCCTCAAGGCCCATCGGGCCGCGTGCGCCGATCTTGTCGGTGCTGATGCCGATCTCGGCGCCCATCCCGAACTGGCCGCCATCGGTGAAGCGGGTCGAGGCGTTCCAAAAAATCGTCGACGAATCGACCTCGACTTGGAAGCGCTTAGCCGCTGCCGCGTCGCTGGTGACGATCGTCTCGGTATGACCCGAGCCATGCGTGTTGATGTGCTCGATCGCCTCGCCGACGCCGTCCACAATTTTCACCGACAGCACGAGGTCGAGATATTCCTCATCCCAATCGGCGTCGGTGGCCGGAGTGACTCCGACGCCGCTGCCGCCGAGCAATTGTTGCGTTGCCGTATCGCCGCGCAACTCGACGCCGGCCTCGGCCAAGCGCCTGGCCAGGCGGGGCAGCGCCTCATCGGCGATCATCCGGTCAACCAGCAGCGTTTCGGCGGCATTGCAGACGCCGGGCCGGTGCACTTTCGAGTTGAAGGCAATCTCCTCCGCCATCGCGGCATCGGCTGCGGCGTCAATGTAAACATGGCACACGCCCTTGTAATGCTTGATGACCGGCACTTGCGAGCACTCCGCCACGGCACGAATGAGACTCTCGCCGCCGCGCGGGATGCACAGATCGACATCGCGCGTGAGCGAGAGCAACACGGGGATGGCGGCGCGATCCGTGGTCGGCACGACTTGAACGGCATTCACCGGGAATTCCGGCATCGCCTTTGACGCCGCCTCGACCATGATCTTTGCGATGATTTGGTTCGAGTGAATGGCCTCCTTGCCGCCGCGCAGAATCGTGGCATTGCCGGACTTGAAACAAAGACTCGCGGCATCGGCGGTGACGTTCGGGCGCGACTCGTAAATGATGACGATCACCCCGATCGGCGAGGCGACCTTGGAGAGCTTCAACCCGTTGGGCCGCGTCCGCTCCTCGATCAACCGGCCGACCGGATCGGGCAGGGCGGCGACTTCGCGGAGGCCGTTGGCCATGCCGGCGATGCGCTCGTCGTCCAGCAGCAACCGGTCCAGCATCGGCTTGGCCAAGCCCGCCGCCGCACCGGCCTCCATGTCCTTGGCGTTGGCCTGCCGGATCGCCGCCGCGTTGGCCTCGATGGCGTCGGCCATGGCCAGCAGACAGTTGTTTTTGTCATCGGCGGGCAGGCTGGCCAAGCGCCGGGAGGCCAAGCGGGCACGCTTGGCCAAGGCGGTCATTTCTTCCGTCAAACTCATCCGTCGGCCATGCTACCCCCAACCCAAGCGCGTGTGAATCTCATTTCGTTGCCGAGTGGGCGCATTTTTCTTTGGGTGCGGTTGCGCATGGACTATAACGCCCTGTCCGCTTGGCCCGGCACACGCAATGGATGATCTTTTAAAACTCGAGCGCAACGTCCGGTCGATTTACGCCAGAAAACTCTCGTTGCTGGCAAGCCGCTATCGCTTCAACCTGCCGGTCAGCGACAAGGACGTACCGGGGTTGCCGAGGGTGCTTTTCTTGGGGAACCATTCCTCCGGCAAGTCGTCGTTCATCAACTACATCGCCGGGGCCGACATTCAGGAATCCGGAATGGCCCCGACGGATGACGGCTTCACGCTGGTCACCTACGGAGAGGAGGAGGAAACGCTCGACGGCCAGACGCTGGTGTCTCATCCCGAGTTGGATTACCAGGAATTAGCCAGCCTCGGCCCCGAGTTTCTCTCCAAGCTTTGCTTCAAGACCCACCCGTCAGAAAACCTGCGGCAACTGACACTGATCGACAGCCCGGGCATGATCGATTCCGCCAGCAGCCACCAGTTGCGGAGTTACGACTTTCGGGAGTGCGTCCGCCGTTTCGCCGAGAACGCCGACTTGATCTTGTTCTTTTTTGATCCCGACAAACCGGGCACCACCGGCGAGGCAATTTCCATATTCACCAGCGAGCTCGTTGGCATCGACCACAAGTTGCTGATTGTGCTCAACAAGGTGGACCTGTTCGACAACATCCGGGACTTCGCGCGAACCTACGGCACCCTTTGCTGGAACCTCTCAAAGACCATTTCGGCCAAGGACATCCCGCGCATTTACACGACCTATCTCCCGGGCTTTGCCACCCGGCCGCTTGAGGAGAATGCAAAGCCGATCCCGCTGGAGGACTTTGACATCTCACGGGATGAAGTGGTTTCAGAAATCATGAGGGCGCCCGCCCGCCGGGCCGACAACCTGGTCAGCGGGTTGCTCTCCCATGCCCACCGGCTGTCCGTTCATGTGAAGGTTTGCCTTGAGGCCGTGTCGGCCTACCGGCGACTGGTCAGCCGGTTGTGGCTGGGCTTCACCGCCATCCTGCTGTTGAGCGGAGGGGTGGGTTGGTTGACGCAGGGCTGGTGGCTGAAACCGGAGTGGGCCGAGGCGTTGCGCGAACAAAACTGGGAAGCCTTGTCCGAGCCCGGACTCTTCATCGGCTCTGTCATTGTGGTGGCCTCGTTGTTTTGGTGGTTTCTCTCGCTTGGCCTGCGGAACCTGCGTCGCTCCATTGAGACGGAGGAGGGGGTGGATGTGTTTTTCAAGCGCGCCTACAAGGAGGAGCTTTCCCTTAAAAAGAGAGCGGACCTCTACGCAACCTGGGAAAGCATCAAGCCCGGAATTCTCGATATCATGAGAGTTCACGGCTTGCGCAGTCTCTCCGCTTCGGCGTCTTCAAAAAAGCTACTGCGCAAACTTGAGGCAGCCATTGAAAAAGAGATCCCTGCGCTGCGACGCCGGATTGACTTCGATAACGAGTCGAAGCACGATGAACCAGAGACGACAGACCAAGAGCCGAACGCCGCCGCCGAGTTATCAACAGAAGAAACTGAAGATTGACCCAGTTATTTGCAATGTTTTCACATATTACCCACCACCAACCTCCCGCGAGATCTCCTTTTCTTTAACGATATAGCTACCTGCTGAACCGCATTTCGGGAAGATTTGTGTTAATTATTAACGATTTTTTGTTGACACTCATCCTCTGTTGGGCAGTCTTTCGGGAAATTTGAGTGAGGTCTTATCCTCAGTTCCTCCCGGCCCAGTGACGGCTCCGCCGAATCGTCGCTGGGTCTTTTTTTCGGATGCTGATTTTTTGTCATTAGTTTGCCATTGTTTGAGCCCATGCAGTATCCGTTACCCCCGCCTATGAGACGCACTTTATTTTTGCTGATTGTCGCCATCGCGTTTGTCCAGTCACCCGTTGTGTTTGCGGAGGAGAGCCTCTACAAGCGGGAGAGCGAAGTGATCTACGGACGGAAGCATGGCTTGGCCATGACATTGGATGTGTTCAGGCCCTTGGCCAAGCGCAACGGTCGCGGGATCGTGTTTGCCGTAAGCGGAGGCTGGTTCAGCGCTCAAAAAAACATAGACGGCATTGCCCGGCGCTCGAACTGGGTGGAACTCATCAACAGGGGCTACACGCTGTTCGCCGTGGTTCACGGCAGCCAGCCCAAGTTCACTGTCCCGGAGATCCGAAAGGATATGCACCGGGCGGTGCGTTTCATCCGGCACAATGCCAAGGCCTACGGCATCGACCCGGAGCGGATCGGGATTTTTGGCGGCTCGGCTGGCGGGCATCTGTCGTTGATGCAGGGAACCGACGGGCTTGACGGCGACCCGGATGCCAGCGATCCGGTCGAACGGCAATCGAGCAAAGTGCAGGCTGTCGTGGCGTATTTCCCGCCCACTGATTTTTTAAACTACGGCAAGGAAGGGCAACACTTCGACAAAGTCGTCCGCGATCTGCTCAACGGAAAGAACCCATTCTTGGCCGCGCTGGATTTTCACAGCTACGACAGCGACCAGAATTGGTATGAACGCATCACGGACGAGGCGGAGGTGCGGGAGAAACTGCGCGAAGTTTCCCCCGTGACCCATGTCTCGAAGGGGGATGCGCCCACGCTGATTATCCACGGCGACGCCGACCGACTGGTGCCGATCCAGCAGGCGCACTGGATCATGCCCAAGTTCAAGGCCGCCGGCGTCGAGGCGGAGTTGTTAGTCATGCCCGGAAAAGATCACGGCTGGAAGGCGGGGCCGGACGAAGTGAAGCGGTTTTGCGATTGGTTTGACCGCCACCTGCTTGGCCAAGATTGACACCTGCGCTTGGCCAAGCGCAACTAACTCCGGGCAACGGAGTTTACTCCTTGGTTGACAACCGGCGTGGTTTTGATAGCAACCGCCCTGACGAGACAGGATGAGAACCTTGAATAAAATGAAGATCAAACAAATGCGGGCCAGCGGCTTCACGCTGGTGGAAATCATGATCGTGGTGGCCATCATCGGCATGCTGATCGCCGTGGCCGTGCCCAACTTCAGCAAGATGCGCAAGGACGCCCAGAAGACCGCCTGCAACGCCCAGTTGAAACAGATCGATGGGAGCAAGGAAATGTGGGCCACGCAGGAAAAACGGGC
>CAUZVJ010000003.1:0-25536 GCA_963583225.1 Verrucomicrobiia bacterium | reverse complement strand
TGCATGCGGTCGTCGATGACGGTGGTGTTCCACTTGGCCTTGGCATCGCTTGGTTTGTGATAGGCGAGGGTGCGGACGCCGTCGCCTTTGCCGCCTTTGTTGCCGCGCCCGTGCAGAGGCAGCACGACGAGGTTGTGCGTGCCGGCGGGTGTCGCAAACCAGCGCATGCGGTGGGTGGTCGGCTCGTGTTCGAGTTGAACCGGTGTCCATTTCTGTGTGCGGTCGGCGGGTGGGATCAGGTAAAAAACCGCGCCGGACTTTGTTGTGTCGGTGGTCTCGCCGGGATTCCATTGTGCACCAGCGGCGATCTCGGCTTTGCCGTCGCCGTCAATGTCGCGCACGGCGATGCAGACGTGGTCCCGCTGGGTGAGATTTTCGACGATGATATGCTTCTTCCACGACGGGTTTTCATACCAGGCAATGTTGCGGGCGTCGCACAGGACGATGTCCGGTTTCTGGTCGCCGTTGATGTCGGCGATCGCGGTGCCGTAGCCGATCTTGACATAGGCATCAATGGTGACGTGGCGAAATTTGGGCAGGTCGGCGGCTTGGCTGCCGGCGATCGCGGCCAACCCGGCGAGGGTGTTGGTGAGTGTTGCAAATGCTTTCATGGTGCGGGCGTTTTATGAGGCCAAGCGGCTGCGGAGGCAAGAGCGTTCGGCTGGCCAAGCGGCACAATAAAAGGACGGGCGTTTGGCCCGTCCTCGAGAGTTTGTTTTGCGCCTGGCTCAGAAGCGGTAGTTGAGCGTGGCCATCACGTGCGTGCGCTTGGAGAAGCCGACCTCGATGCCGTAGTTCCAGCTTTCGCTGGCCTTGAGGTTTGCGCCGACGAGGTAGTTCCACTTGTCCTCGGCCTCTGAGATGACGTCGTAACCGACCGGCACCGCCTGTCCCACGACCGGGAACTTGACTGTGCCGTTTTGTTGCTCATCGACATCCTGATACATGGCGCCGACATAGAACGAGCCGCTCAAGCTGCCAAGATCGGCAGTGATGCCAACACGCGGCGAGATGACAAACGCCTCAATGGTCGAGTCGCCAATGTCGAGGTCGGACTCGGTGTAGTTGGCGTCCAGCGAGGCAAAGAACCGGTTGTAACCGGCAGCCAACGTAATGCCGCCGCCGTACACGGGGCCGCTGTAGGCGATGGAGAACGAGTTGGGCAACAGGCTGGCCAACTGCGGTGGCAATCCGCCGACGGAGAAACCGCTCGCAGATGTTTCGCCATCCACATACCCGGCGACGCCGTACACGTTCAGGAACGGCAGCAGCCATGCATCGAGCTTGGCGGTGGTACTGGTGGCGCGGCTCTCGAGCTTGGCCGACTGGGCCGGGAGGCCGGCGGGCAGTTGAACCACGCCGGTGGGCAGCGGCAGTGGCGGGATGTCCACCGAGATCGACTGGGCCTCCATATTTTGCTCCAGGAAAAACACATTGACACTGATGCCGAGCGGCAGCGGGAGTTCGTGGCCGGCTGCGAGGCTTTTGCCGAGAGGCAGCGAATCGGACAGGCCGTCCGCCTGTGCGGTCGTGACGAATGCCACAGCAACGGCTGCAGCCATGATGGTTTGTTTGATGTTACTCATAATTGCTTGGTTTTTAGGTTGCATTGTTCTGGCCAAGCTTGGCTGGGAACGCGGGCAACTTACTCACCGTGACACCGTGACACAACCCCTATTTTTGCTCTTGGCCAAGCTGCGTGTGGACACAAAAAAACCGCAGCCAAGTTCGACTGCGATTTGGGGGAAAGTGCTTGAAATCAAGCAATCTCGGCGGCGTGAAACTCCAGCCAGTCGTCGAGGTTGTTGAGGTTCACGGCGTCCTGTGGGTCGCCGTCCGGCAGGCCGTTGGCGCTCAGGATGCCTTGGCGGGTTTCGTCGTCATGGTTGTAGCCCACGATCGAGTCGTTCAGCGCACCGATGGCGTCGGCACCCAGCGTGGCACCCTCTTGAGCCTGTATCCACGCCTCGAACTGCGGGTAGGTCGGCTTGTCGTCGGTGATGTAGGCGCGAACCGCGTCGGCTTTAAGGCCGAGGCCGTTGATCACCATTGTGTCGTAGCCGTCGCCAATTCCCGGGTAGCCGTCGGCAATTTTGTCGGCGGCCTCGAGGGAAACTTTCTGCCAAAGGCGGGGCAGGTGCAGCACACCCAGCGGGCCCTTGGTTCCGGAACTGATTAAGGGGACAATTTTATCACTCATATTACTGGTTTGTTTTTGGTTTAATCCACAAGTGGAAAGCGCGGTTACACTAGTCCGGTCGCTTGGTTGCGGTCAATCCCAAAATGGGTGGTTGCCAAATAATCTCCGCTTGGCCAAGCGCCGGTCGGTATCCATACTCGGCACCTGCCAGGATGCCGATTATGAAACCGCTGTTTTTCATCGCTGCACTATCCATCGCATCATTATCGCCGGCCGGGGTGCGGGCGGAGCCGAGGGTGGGGGCGGCGGCGGTCGATGTCACGCCAGGGTTCCCGGTGCGATTGAGCGGCTTTGGCTTTCGCCGGGCTGAGTCGGAGGGTGTCACCCAAAAAATCTGGGCCAAGGCGCTGGCGATCGACGACGGCCAGGACGGCCCGGCGGTGCTTGTTACTGTGGACAACCTCGGCGTGCCGTGGCCGATGGTGCAGATCGTGGCCAAGCGGCTGCAGGAAAAAACCGGCCTCGCACCGGAGCGCTTCGCCGTCACCGCCACGCACACCCACACCGCGCCGATGCTCTCGGGCGTTGCGCCGACGTTGTTTGGCCAGCCGATCCCCGCGGCGCATCAGCAGCGCATCGACCGTTACACGGAGCAGTTGACCGATGGGATCAAGCAGGCCGCGCTTGAGGCCATGCGCGATCTGCAACCGGGCCGGCTCGAGTGGAGCCCTGGCAGCGCGGGCAAGGTTGGCTTTGCCAAAAACCGCCGCACCAAGGGCGGCCCGGTCGATCACGATTTGCCGGTGCTCATCGCCCGCACGGCCAAGGGCGACATTCGCGCGATTTACACCAGTTACGCCTGCCATTGTGTGACGCTCTCGAACAACAAGGTTAGCGGCGACTGGGCCGGTTACGCGCAGGAGTGGCTGCAGAAAAATCATCCCGGCGCGGTGGCCCTGGTTTCCATCGGCTGCGGCGCGGATCAAAATCCCGACTCCGGCGTCACGGGCGACAACACCGAGGCCGCCTCGGCGCAGGGCCGGCAAATCGCCGACGAAATCGGTCGCCGACTCAAGGGCCGGATGACGCCGATCACCGGCAGGTTGAAAACCACGCTTCGCCAAGTGGCCCTCGCGTTCGGCACGCCGCCGACCAAGGCCGAGTGGGAGCGCTTGGCCAAGCGCACCGACGCGATCGGCTATCACGCCCGGGTGCAACTCGCGCGTCTGGCCCGTAGCGAGGCGCTGCAAACCCGCCTCGATTATCCCATCCAGACCTGGCACTTCGGCGACGAGCTGGCGATGGTGTTTTTGCCGGGCGAAGTGGTGGTCGATTACTCGCTGCGCCTCAAGCGGGAATTCGACCGCGACCGGATTTGGATCAACGCCTATGCCAACGACGCGCCGTGCTACATCCCGTCCGAGCGCATCCTGAGGGAGGGCGGCTACGAGGGCGCGGGCGCGATGGTCTATTACGATCGCCCGACGAAACTGGCCGTTGGCTTGGAGGATAAAATCGTCGGCGAGATTCATCGGCAGTTGCCGGGAACGTTCCGGCAGAAAAAAGGCACCGAAGGCACCCAGCCAAAATCGCCCGAGGCGTCGCTGCGGTCGATTCGCGTCAGCCCCGGCCTTCGGATTGAACTGGTCGCCGCCGAGCCGCTGGTCATCGACCCGGTCTCGATCAACTTCGGCCCGGACAGCAAAACGTGGGTTGTCGAGATGCACGATTATCCGCTGGGCCTGCGTGGCGGCTACGAGCCGGGCGGCCGGATCGTTTTTTTGGAGGACACCGATCGCGACGGATTCCCCGACAAGCGGACGGTGTTCCTCGATGGTTTGCCGTTCCCGACCGGCGTCACCGTTTGGCGCAAGGGCGTCTTGGTTTGCGCCGCGCCGGACATCCTTTACGCCGAGGACACCGATGGCGACGGCCGCGCGGACATCCGGCGCGTGTTGTTTTCCGGGTTTGCCACCACCAACTATCAGGCGCGTGTGAACAGCCTCGCCTACGGGCTCGACGGCTGGGTGCATGGCGCCAACGGCTTGATCGGCGGCAGCATCGCCAGCTTCGCCGGGGGCGAGCCGGTGGACATTCGCGGGCGTGACTTCCGGCTGAACCCCGACACCGGCGCGTTCGAGACGCTGGCCGGCTTGACGCAGCACGGCCGCGTCCGCGATGACTGGGGAAACTGGTTCGGCTGCGACAACGGGACGTTGCTCCGGCACTATCCGCTGACCGACCATTACCTGCGGCGCAACCCCCACTTTTCGCCGCCGAACCCGGGCGTGCCCGCAGCCACGTACCCGGATGCCAACCGGGTGTTTCCGGTCGGCCAACCGCTCGAGCGTTTCAACGATCCGGGACACATCAATCGCGTGACTTCCGGCTGCGGCTTGGGGCTGTATCGCGACAGGCTGCTGGGCGCTGACTTTTACGGCGACGCCTTCGTCTGCGAGCCGGTGCACAATCTTGTTCGTCGCCTCAAGTTGCAGCCGAGGGGCGTGACATTTTCCGCGCATCGGCCGGAGGGTGAAACCGCGCCGGAATTTCTCGCCTCCACCGACAACTGGTTTCGCCCTGCAGAGATTCGCACCGGGCCGGGTGGCGGTCTTTGGGTGGTGGACATGTATCGTTTTCTCGTCGAGCACCCGCGCTGGATTCAGCCGAGACGCTTGGCAAAAATCGACGCTCGGGCCGGCAGCGATCGCGGCCGCATTTACCGCGTGCTGCCGAGTGGCAAAAAGGCCCGGCCCGTTCCCGACCTCACCCGGCACAGCGGAGCCGGCTTGGCCGAGGCGCTCGAGTCGCCCAACGGCACGCTACGCGAACTGGCGCATCAACAGATCGTTTGGTCGGCGGACGAGACGGCTGTTCCTAGTTTGCGGCGCTTGGTCCATTCCGGCGGCCAGCCGCAGACACGCGTTCAAGCTTTGGCGGCGTTGGGGGAACTGGGCCGCTTGGCCAAGCGTGACATCGCCTCGGCGTTGGCCGATGCCCACCCGGCGCTTCGCCGACATGCGATCCGGCAGAGCGAGCCCCACCTTGCCGATGACCCGGCTTGGATCGGGCATTTGGCCAAGCTCGTCTCCGATCCCGATCCCTTTGTCCGCCAGCAACTTGCCTACTCGCTTGGCCGAGCGGCCCAGCCCGAGGCCGGTGAAGCCTTGGCCAAGCTGCTGCTCCGCGATGCCGCCGACCCGTATCTGGCTGCGGCCATCCTGAGTTCCAGTCTGCCGCACCTTGGCGCGATCCAAAAAATGGCGCTCGGCTCGGCGTCCGTCCCTGGCGCGGTGGCAAAGCAGATTCAGCAAATTGCCGCGCGCAACAGCGCCAAGGCGAAAACCGTTGCGGGAGCAGCACCGGCAAAATCACAACAGGCCGCGACGCCCAACCGGTCGGCTGCGTTGAGTCAGTTTGCGAAAGCCACGACGTTGAAAGGAAACGCCGCCGAGGGGCGTGCGATTTTTCAGGCCCGCTGCGCCGCGTGTCATCGGCTTGGCGGCATCGGCACTGCAGTCGGCCCCGACTTGGCCGCGTTGACCGATAAATCGCCGGGAGCGTTGCTCGTCGGAATCATCGATCCCAATCGCGAAGTGTCCGAACAATACGCCACTTTTTTGGTGCGACTCAAAAGCGGCATCACGCTGGCTGGGATGATCTCCGACGAGACCGCCAACGGCTTCACGCTCCGTGGCGTCGATGGCAAACCGCGAACCATTCTTCGGGCGGACATTGCCGGGATTAACACCACCGTCCGCTCGCTCATGCCGGAGAGTCTCGAGGCCGGCTTGAGCCAGGCCGGCATGGCGCATTTGCTTGCTTTCACAGCAAACCCAAACTAACAATTTATGAAGCACACGTTCATTGCCACGGTATTACTTGTCGCATTACAAACCACAACCACTGTCCGGGCGGAGTTTCGCGCCGGTGCGGCGAAGGTCGATGTCACGCCGCTCGTGCTGCCAGTGATCCGCAACGGCGGCGTTGTCGAGGCCACTGCCGACAGGGTGATCGATCCGCTGCACGCACGCTGTCTCGTGCTTGATGACCGCGTGACGCGCCTGGCCATCGTCGTCGTGGACAGTTGCATGTTGCCGCGAGATGTGTGCGACGAGGCCAAGCGGGCGGCCTCCACCAAGACAGGCATTCCGTTCAACCGCATTTTGATTTCGGCGACGCATTGCCACAGTGCGCCCAGTTCGATGAGTTACTGTCTCGGCAGCCGGGTGGATCCGCGTTACCGCGCGTTTCTGCCGGGCAAAATCGTCGAGGCGATCGTCGCTGCAAATGTGAAACTACAACCGGCCAAGGCAGCATGGGGCAGGGTGGACGCGGGCGAGTACACGGCCTGCCGACGTTGGTCGTTTCAGCGTGGACACGAGCGGGTCGATCCGTTCGGCGATGAAACGGCGCGCGCGAACATGCACCCGGGTTACGACAACAAAAATGCCGTCGGACAGACCGGCCCGATCGATCCGTGGCTGAGTTTTTTGAGCGTGCAAAGCGCCGACGGCAAACCGCTGTCGGTGCTGGCCAATTTCTCGATGCACTACTTCGGCGGCCACCCGGGCGTGTCGGCCGATTATGCCGGTCTGTTTTCCGAGAGCTTGGCCAAGCGGTTGGCTCCGGGCGATGGGTTGTTTGTCGGCATCATGTCGCAGGGCACGAGTGGCGACACATGGTGGGGCGACTACAACCGCGACAAGCGACGCACCTGGTCGATGCAGGAATATACCGGCCAACTGGTGGACATCGTGGCCAAGCGCTTGGCCAAGCTCGACTATTCGGAGGATGTCCCGCTGGGTATGGCCGAGGCACGGCCGGATTTTTTTCGCCGTACACCGGACGCCGCCCGGCTCAAGTGGGCTCGCGACATACTCACCAAAATGAACGGCAAACGGCCCACCACCCAGTCGGAGGTTTATGCCGAACAGGCAGATTGGATTCACAAAAACCCGATCGAGGAAGTGCCGTTGCAGGCGATCCGCATCGGCGGCCTCGGCATCACGGCGATCCCGTGCGAGGTGTACGCCCTGACCGGACTCAAGCTCAAGTCGGCCAGCCCGTTGCCGCTGACATTCAACATCAGCCTGGCCAACGGCGCGAGTGGCTACATCCCGCCGCCCGAGCAACACACCCTTGGCGGCTACACCACTTGGCCGGCGCGCACCGCAGGGCTCGAGGTCAACGCCGAGCCGCGAATCGTCGAGATCTGCACGCGGTTACTTGAAAAGGCTTCCGGCCAAGCGGCCAAAAAATATGTTGAGCCGATGTCATCCTACGCCAAGGCGGTGATGGCGTCGAAGCCAACCGCGTTTTGGCGCTTGGGCGAACAGGCCGGGCCGGTCGCTGTCGATGCCACCGGCAACGGCCACGATGCCGAGTACAAAACGGGAGTCGCATTTCACCTGCCCGGCTTTCGTCGATTGAGCGAGGTCGATTACATTTCGCGTGCGGCGCATTTTGCCGGAGGCCGTGTCGTTGCCGAGGTGTCGGTTGCTGCGGAGTTCACCGTTGAGTTCTGGCTGTGGAACGGTGCGATCGCAAACACCACCGGCGAATCCATCCGCTTGGCCAAGTTTGGTGAATTGGAGTTGCAACTTGACGGGGCAGGGGACTCTCCGCCATCTCTGACGATCAACGGAACCGGTGACAGCATCGCGCTTCAGTCAAGGGCGTGGCAGCATCTCACCGTTGTTTGCCAAAAAAACAAAACGGAGGTTTGGCTGAATGGCGAACTGAAACTCGAAACCAAGCGAACCCGCAATGACAGATCCGTGATACCTCTCAACTTCGGTGCAACGCCAAGCGCACCCGGCAATTTCGGAGGAAAACTCGACGAAATAGCCTACTACGACCGAGCTCTCATCCCAGAAGAGATCAAAAAGCATTTTGGCGAAAACTGAACCTGCTTCAGTGCCGGGAGAGTTGTTTCTGATTAGCGCCAAGACGATTGTTTTTGATCGATAACAATGCAATTCGCACAAAAA
This sequence comes from Verrucomicrobiia bacterium, assembly GCA_963583225.1. Lineage (GTDB taxonomy): Bacteria > Verrucomicrobiota > Verrucomicrobiia > Limisphaerales > UBA1096 > UBA1096. The sequence goes on along the minus strand of CAUZVJ010000003.1, from coordinate 17,403 downwards.
ACTGAGTAATTGCTCCGAAACAGATTTCTTTAACAAACAAAAAACGGTTGACAGATTTGCGATTGAATCTCATTATCCGTGTCGAGTCGCCAGTACGGCGGCTTTTATTAACGGAATTAGATGAGAAAGAGTCTCAAAATCAGAAAGTCAGTTCGCACTCTTTTTGCGGGTGCGTGTTCGCTTAGCGTCGTTTCTGCCGTTGCTCAAGACAACTCCGATGCGGCGGATGAGTTGGATCCGGTGTTGGTCAGTGGCGCGATTGTTGGGTCGAAGGAGGGTGTGAACTTGATCACCGGTTCGGCCACGTATTTGGACATCGACGATCTTCGTGTTCACTCGATCAGCGACATCAACTCAGCCCTGCGTCGTGTGCCGGGAGTTTACGTACGTCCCGAGGATGGGTACGGCAATTTTCCGAACATCAGTCTGCGCGGAATCGACATGGGCCGCAGTTCCAAGGTCACGATCATGGAGGACGGCATTCTCGCAGCACCGGCTCCGTACTCTGCGCCGTCGGCTTACTACAGCCCGACCTTGGAGCGGATGAGCGGCTTGGAGGTCATCAAGGGTTCCAGCCAGGTGAAGTACGGGCCGCATACCACGGGTGGCGCGATCAATTATTTGTCCACGGCCATCCCGGAAGAGGTCACGACGTACTCGAAGATTTATTACGGCAGCTTTGACGAGATGGTGGCGCATATTTATCACGGCGGAAAACAGGACATGGACATTGGCCGCATCGGTTATTTGGTGGAGGGTTATTATCGGACGACGGACGGTTTCAAAGAGTTGCAGGGTGCGACCGGCGAAACCGGGTTTACGCGGAGCGAGCCGATGCTCAAGTTGTCGTGGGAGCCGAACACGGCCAACTACCAATCGATCGAGTTGAAACTGGGCAGCACTGATTTTGACGCGAACGAAACATACCTCGGCGTTACGGATGATGATTTCAAGGCCAACCCGAACACCCGTTATGCCGCGACCCGAAACGACCTGATCAGCACTTACGCTTCGCGTGGGTATCTGCGTCACTTCGTTGAGTTGGGCGGCAACGCTTCACTGAAAACCACGGCTTACTTCACCAACTTCCACCGGAACTGGTTCAAGCTGGATAAGGTCAACGGCAAGTCGGCCTACAAGGAATGGAACGATCCCGCATTTCTAGCCGTGGTCAAAGGGCAGGCTGCCGGTGAGTTGCGCAACAAGGCGAACAACCGCGACTATTCATCGAAGGGTATAGAGTCGGTGTTGACGTATGATTTGGCGCTGGGTTCGCTGGACAACCAAATCAAGTTCGGCGTGCGTTATCACGAGGACGACATCGACCGCCTGCAGTGGTATCAATACTACACGCAGGACGCCAATGGCGGCTTGTCCACCACCGCCCCGGACGCTCCGAGCGGCAAAGCCGGTGACCGCCACCAAAGCACCGAGGCGTGGTCCGTGTATATCGAGGATCGCATCACGATCAACGACAAACTCGCCGTGATCCCCGGCATTCGCTACGAGTCGATGGACTACTCCCACGACCAAAACACCCGCACATCCGACAAGTCTGCGGCGGCGGGCACGGGTGACCTCGACGTGGTGACCGGTGGCTTGGGTCTCTCCTACGATTTGCAGGATAATCTGAACCTGTTCGCGGGTGTCTATCGCGGCGCTTCGTTGCCGGCGCCGCGCTCCTACATTCGCAGCGGCGAGTCGCTCAAGGAGGAGAGCTCCGTGAGCTACGAACTGGGTGCCCGTTACCAAAATGAGGCGTTCATCGCCACCGGTGCCATTTTTTACTCTGACTTGTCGGACTTCATCGTGCCGAAAAATTTGGGAACCGGTTTCGAGGAGTTTGATGGCGGCAAAACGGTCGTGATTGATAACGGCCCGAACGACGGCGAGATCAGTGCGATGGGGTTGGAACTCCAACTTGGCTACGACTTCGGCGCAGCAAACGACGCGGACTACAGCCTGCCGGTGACCTTTGGCATCACGCTGACCAACGCGGAGTTCGAGAGCGGCGCGAGTTCGGCGGACGGCGAGAGCATCTTCAGCGGGGCGGAGTCCGGCAACTCCGTTCCGTATGTGCCGGAAGTGCAGTTCCACGTCGGCATCGGATTGGAAGTGGGTAACTACCGTGTGGCGTTGGACGGCACTTACGTCGATGAGTCGCACGCCTCGGGCGCGAACGGTTTCGGTTCGTTTGACAACGCTGGCAAGTACGACTCACGTTACGGCGAAGTGCCAAGCTACTTCGTTGCTGACCTCACGGTGCAATACCAATTCACCGACAACACAAAGGTATTTGCCACCGCGCGCAACCTGTTCGACGAGGAGTACGTTGTCGGCCGGTTGCCGCAGGGTGCGCGCCCCGGCATGCCGCAGTCGTACCTCGTCGGCATCGAGGCCCAGTTTTGATGCTCAGTTCCTCCCGGTGGCAGTCGTCCCGGGCCGGGAGACTGCACGCCGCCTGAGATTCAAGCCAAACCTCCGCTTAGGGCGGTCTTTTTTGTGTATCGACTCAGTCGATGGTTCCATTGATTTTTTCAATGATTCATCCGGGGCGTTCTTGTGTTAGCGTTACCTCAAGCGGTAAAATACCGGCTGAAAGGAACACAAGATGCAACAAGACTGGAACATGAATCGGACCATCGGCTGGAGCAGCATGGCACTTGGCGCGGCCACCGGGTTGGTGATGGGGATGTGGTCGTTTGCCGGGCCGGTGCCGGTGCCGGAAATGCTCGGGGAGTACGACGCCGTTCCCCGTCGTCTGGCCCGGCTTGGGCACATTGCGTTATTTGGGCTGGGGATTCTGAACCTCCTGCTTGCCCGCGACCTCTCCGGTCTCGACCTTGGCCGAGGCCAACGGCGCGTCGCCGCTTGGGCGATGAATTTCGGCAATATATTTTTGCCGCTCACCCTGTTCGCCGCCGCGGCGTGGCATCCGCTAAAGTACACCATGCCGCTGCCGGCGATCTCTGTGTTTGTCGCCATGGCGATCGCGGCGCTTGGCGCAGCCAAGGCGTGCCGGAGGGAGTGATGAACATTGTTCGTGAATCGCAATCGCTGCCGGAGTTGATCGCCGGCTTGGCCAAGCAGCACGGTGAGCGTTGCGCGCTTGGCCAAGCGCAAAACTCCGGCGCGGCCAGCCTGTCGTACCGCGAACTTTGGGAGGGCGTCCAGCGCGGAGCCGCCCGGCTCGGCGACGCCGGCTTGGCCAAGGGGGATCGTGTGCTGCTTTGTCTCGACGCACGGCCGGAGTGGCCGGAGGCGTTGTTTGCCATCATGCACGCAGGGCTGGTCGCCGTGCCGGTGGTGCAGGGCATGCCACCGGAGATGGTGTCCGCCATCGCGACTCACGCCGGGGCGCGCGGCTTGGTCGGCGGGCGGGGTGCCCATTCCGAGTTGTCGGCAGTGGGCAGCATCGAGTTTCGTTTCACCGTGGACGAACTGCTGGCTCCCGGTGCCAAAGCGCAGGGCGGAGTGACATCGGCTCGCGACGACGTGGCCCTGTTGGCGTTCACTTCCGGGAGCACGCAGCAGCCTCGGGCGGTGGTGTTGACGCACGTCAACCTGCTGGCGGATCTTGCCGCGCTGCTCGAGGTTCGCGACGCCAAGCCCGGTGATGCGTTTCTGTCGATCCTGCCGCCGGCGCACCTGTTTGAATTCATGGTTGGGCAAATCGGCCCACTGGCCTGCGGAGCCAAGGTGGTTTATCCGGGCACCCGCCTGCCGAATCGGTTGGTGGAGTCGTTGCGCGAAGATCGCATCACGCACGCCTGTTGCGTCCCGGCATTGCTTCATTGCCTGTACGACGAACTGCTGGACGAGTTGATCGCCGCCGGGGTGATCGAGCCGGAGCGTCGCGGACAATCAGTCGGCGAAACGGCGTGTCGGCTTAGCGAGGAGGTGCGTCCCGGCGTTTTGGCGCAGGTTCGCGAAGGCGTGCGGGCGCGAATCGGCGACTCGCTGCACACGCTGGCGTTGGGCGGTGCGGCGCTTGATCCCGACTGGCCGCCGATCCTTCAAGCGATGGGCATCCGCGCCGAGGTGGGCTACGGCCTGACCGAGGCGTCGCCAGTCGTGAGCATGGGGTATGCGGAGGAATGTCCCGTGGGATCGGTCGGCCGTCCGTTGCCGTCGGTCGAGGTGCGGGTCGGTGACGGGGATGAGCTGTTGCTTCGAGGGCCGACCGTGACAGCAGGTTACTACGGAGACACCGCTGCGACAGAGGAGGCGTTCGCGGAGGGTTGGCTACGGACCGGCGACCGTGGCCGAGTCGATGCGGACGGTTTTTTGTTTCTCACCGGCCGCATCAAGGAGGCGATGGTCACGGCTGCCGGTGAGACGATTTATCCGGAGGAAATTGAGCCGTGTTACGCCAGCCTGCTGTTCGCAGAGTGGTGCGTCGCGCCCCGGATGGGTGCGGATGGAAACGATTTGCCAACGCTCTTCGTTGTGCCGGCGGAGGGAAATCAAAACGGCGCTGCGCTGGAGGAGGCGTTTGTGTCGCTGAGAAACGCCGCGCCGCCGCGGCTGCGGGCCGAGGGCGTGATTTGCCTCAAGCAACCTTTGCCGCGAACGCTGACCGGGAAAGTCCGCCGCCGTTTTTTGGCGGAACAATTCAACACCGAACACCGAAACAATGAACACCACGACGATTGAACAGGAGCTGCGGCAGGCGCTTACGGAGGCCTGCCAAAAGGAACTGGGCCCCATTGTCCTCGAGGACGACCTCGTACACGAACTGGAACTCGACAGCATGGCGAGCTTGCGACTGCTGGCGGTGGTTGAGAAACGCTTCGACATCCGTTTCCCGGACCACTTGCTGGGCGAGTACCGGACGCTGCAAAAACTGGTCGATTTTATTTCAACCGCACAGGAGGAAGCATTATGAAAATTGGACTGATCGCGATGAGTGGTATCCGCGTCCGGACGCCGGAGTTGGCTGAGCTGGGTGTCACGCTCCCGCAGTTTGTCAATCGCGGGAAAGTGATCGCCTCGCTGCCAAGCCTTGGTCTGCTGACCGTGGCGGCGCTGACGCCGGATGACGTGGAGGTGGTTTACCGGGAAATTCAGGACGTGAACCCGGAGGACGAACTCGAGCTGTTTGACCTCGTCGGGATCTCCTCTTTTTCGGCGCAGATCGACGAGGCGTACGGGTTGGCGGATCGCTATCGCGCGGCGGGTGCGCCGGTCGTCTTAGGCGGATTGCACGTTAGTCTCATGCCGGACGAGGCATTGCAACACGCTGATGCCGTGGTGCTTAACGGCGCGGAAGGCGCTTGGCCAAGCTTGGTCCAGGACTTTCGCCGGGGCGAGATGCAACCCCGCTACGAGGGGCTTCGGTCGGCTGTGTTCAAGCCGCCCAGCTACGTTCATCCCCGGTTCGACCTGCTGCGCGGCCGGCCGTACAACCGCGTCACCGTCCAGACTTCACGCGGCTGTCCGCTAAACTGCGAGTTCTGCGCCGCCAGCCTGCGGATCACCTCAGCGTTCCAGCAGAAACCGATCGAATTTGTCATTGAGGAGATCAAGGCAGCGGTGAGTGTCACCGATCAACCGTTCCTCGAGTTGGCCGACGACAACACGTTCATCAACAAGAAATGGGGCAGGGAATTTCTCCGGGCCATCACGCCGCTTGGGGTGAATTGGTTTACGGAGACCGACATTTCCGTGGCGGACGACGACGAGCTTTTGGATCTGCTTGCCGAGAGTGGTTGCCGCCAAATTCTCATCGGCCTCGAGAGTCCGTCGGGGAGTGACCTTGGCCAAGTCGATCCCGGCAACTGGAAGCAAAGCCGCAGCGACCGTTACCTCGAGGCCATTGAAAAGATTCAGTCGCGGGGCGTCTCGGTTAACGGCTGCTTCATCCTCGGGCTGGACGGCCACACGCCGGATATTTTCGAGGAGGTCAAAGCATTCGTCGAGCGCTCCGGTTTGCTGGAAGTTCAACTCACCGTGATGACGCCGTTTCCCGGGACGCCGCTGTATCACCGGCTCCACAGCGAGGGGCGTTTGCTGCAGGAACGCTACTGGGACCGCTGCACACTCTTCGACGTGAACTACAAGCCAACGGGCATGTCGGTCGAGGAATTGGAGACGGGACTGCGCTGGTTGTTCGCGCAGACGTACAACGAGGAACAGTTCAACAAGCGCAAGCGAAACTACATCGAGATCGTCAAGGCGCGACTGTGATCGCGCTTGGCCTCACGGGCTGACGGCCAGCCGCTCGACCTCCTCTGCGCCGCCGATCATCACGCCTTTTTCCTTGTAGCGCTTGAGCAGGAAATGCGTGGTGGTGGAGGTGACACCCTCGATGGTGGCGAGTTTCTCCGCCACGAACGAAGCAACCTCGTGCAGGCTGTTGCCGTCGATGATCACCAGCACATCGTAGCTGCCGGACATGAGGTAGCAGGAGTTGACCTGGTTGTATTTGGAGATGCGCTCGGCCAGGCGGTCGAACCCCCCGCCGCGCTCCGGCGTCAGCTTGACCTCAATCACCGCCTGCACGCCGGTTTTGCCGGTGGCCTCGTCGCTGAGGATCGCCTGATAGCCAAGGATTTCACCGTCAGTCTGGGACTGGCGGATTTTGTCACGAATTTCATCCTCAGACAGTTCCAGCATCCCGGCCAAGTCCGCAGTGGACAGGGCGGCGTTTTCCCGAAGCAACTTGAGCAGCGCATCCATGGCCGGGACGATACCGCTTGGCCAAGCGCTTGGCCAAGCGCGAATATCAGTTGGCGTTAAGAATGGAGCCGTAGTAGTTCGTCCAAAACCGGATAACAATGAAGGCCACCGTGACCACCACCGCGCCGTAAACCAGCCCCGTGGTCACCCCGGCTGCGCTCTTGAGGTGGCGCGTGCCTTCCTCGTGATACAGCTTGGCCAGGCGCTGCAGCGAGTCGTCCAGTTGGCCGGAGACCTCGCCGGTGGCGTAGAGGTCGCGGAAGATCCGGGGGAAATCCTCCTGCTGTTTAAGGACCTCGGACGGCAGTTGGCCGCGATCCAGCTCCGGCAGCCAAGTGCGGACGGTGGTCGCCAGCCAGGGAGAGCCGGAGGCGCTGGCGGCGCTCTCCCAAGCCTCGCGGACGTTAACCCCGGCGTTGAGCAGGGCATGAAGCGCGAACGACAGCCGGGAGAGTTTGAGTTCCTTCAACGCCGGGCCGAACATCGGCATGCAGTGCCAAATTTTCTCCAGTCGGTGGCGGATCGCAAACCCGCGATTGGCTTGGCCAAGATAGAGAACAAAATACACGGCAGCGTACAGCGCCCCCAGCGTGAGCAATGACGGGGAAAAAGCACCGAGAAAACTGGCGGTACCGTTGCCAAGCAGGCTGCTCCCGAACGAGATGATGCCGGGCATCAGGATGATGAAGTGAAGGATGAACACCGGGTAGGCCAGCTTCATCAGCACGTCGCGGATCAGTGCCGAGCGTTGGGTGTAATGTTCGGAGAGGGTGCGCAGGGTGTCATCGAGCCGCCCGCCGGTCTCTCCGGCTTTGATCATCATCCGGTCAAACGCCGGCAGCCAGTTCTCACGGCCCTCAAGTGACTCGGAAAACGTCTCGCCGGCGTTGAGCCGGTCGACGGTTTCGCGAATGTGCAGGCCGTCACGCTGGCTTGGTGGTGGGGTCTGCTCCAGCGACTGGGTCAAGCCGATGCCGGCCTGCTGCAACACGCTGAGTTGATGATAAAACTCAGAGCGCCGCCGGAAGCTGCGGGGGGTCTCGATCAGGGAGGCCATATCCTCCCGGGAAGCAGAGCGCGATTAGGCGTGGCTGTCGAGCATGCCCTGCAGATCGGCCTTGCTGCGGGCGCCCACGGCTTGCTCCACGACTTCGCCGCCCTTGAAGACGAGCAGGGTGGGGATGGACTGGACGTTGTACTGCACAGCCAGTTGCTGGTGCTCGTCGATGTTGACCTTGCCAATGGTCGCCTTGCCGTCGTTCTCGTCGGCCAGTTGATCAACCATCGGCCCGATCATTTTGCAGGGGCCGCACCATTCAGCCCAGAAATCAACCAGCACAGGAGTTGCGGATTGGAGCACTTCTGCGTCGAAGTTGTCCGCGGTCAGGGTAACGACTTTGTCGGAGGCCATTTTTTGTAATCGTATGCCGCAGGGATTAAAACAACCCACCAAGGCTGGCCAGAAATGCCGCCAAACCAATCGCGCCGAGAGCGGCAACGGCCGCTACGGCGGTGTCGACCAGGTTGTCGGCGGGAGCGGCCTTCTTGACGCGGGCCTTCTTCCGCTTGGGCGCGGCCGTGGCGACAGCCTCCTCTTCAACGGAGGCAGCGACCGGTTCTTCCACCACAGTCGACGGTGTCTCCTTCTTTTCCGCGGGCGCAGCCGGCTTGATGATTCCCACACCCGTCGCCGCTGTCTTGGGCGGAACAGGGATCTTGATGGTGGAGGCTGCCTTGCTGCCCTCGGTTGCTCCGGCGGGCGGCACGGATATCTTGATCGTCGGCGAGGCAGCCGGCTTGGGAGGCAGGCTGATGCGCACCGTTTGTTTCTTCGATTCTTGCGAACCGCCAGCGGCCGGTTGTTGGGTGATTTCTTCAGACATCGTTCAGAAATTCAAAAGGCCACAAACTGTACGGACGCACCGCCGCCGTGTCAATCGCATAAAAAGGGATCTCTTTAAATCCGTGATAATCCGAGAAATCCGTGTTCCAACCGAGAACCAAGCACCGAGAAGTGTCTCCGATCCCGGTCAGGCTGTAAGCCGAATTCTGTCTGCGCGCACCGGACGAGCCGGACGCGGAGAGGGCCATTTATCTTATGCGACCCAACCCGGAGCCATGGCTTGCGCCGTGGGACGGGCAATCCCGGGCTCCCTATTTGGTCTTGCTCCCAATGGGGTTTACCGTGCCCCCTTGATTACTCTCGGGGCGGTGGGCTCTTACCCCACCTTTTCACCCTTACCCGGCGAGCCGGGCGGTTTATTTTCTGTTGCACTGGCCGTCGGCGACGCCTTGAGGCGCCGTCTCCCGCGTGTATCCCGCCCTCAAGGAGCGGGTTACGCGGCATCGTGCCCTGCGGAGTTCGGACTTTCCTCCCCCGGCAAGCCGGAGGCGACCCTCCGCCCTCCCGGGATCGAAGAACCCCGCCAAACTACCGCCCCGCCTCTCCGCAAACAAGCCGCTTGGCCAAGCGTTGTTGACATTGGCCAAGCGTGCTGTAAAAGCAGCGCGGCCATCGGGCCTCGTAACATAAATAAAAACATGGCAATTGAAGTAGGAACCAAGGCACCGGATTTCACCCTGAAATCGAAAAGCACCGGCGATGTCACTGACGTCACCCTCAGCAGTAACTTTGGCAGCAAGAACACCGTGCTGTTGTTTGTCCCGCTCGCGTTCACCGGCGTTTGCACGGGCGAGTTGTGCGACATCAGCGCCGGGCTCGGTGCGTACACCGACCTGAACGCGGACGTCATCGGCATCAGCGTGGACAGTCCGTTCTCTCAGGAAGCCTGGGCGCAGAAGGAAGGCATCGGCATCACGCTGGCGAGCGACTTGAATAAGTCAGTCTCCGCCGATTACGGCGTGTTGCTCGACGACTTGATGGGCTTCGGCTCCGTCGCTGCCCGCGCGGCGTTCGTCATCGACAAGGACGGCGTGGTGCAATACAGCGAGCAGACGCCGACCCCGAAGGATCTGCCGGACTTCGACGCGATCAAGGAGACCTTGGCCAAGCTGCAATAGGCGGCAAACCCTTTTGACAAGCGGCAGTCGGCAAAACTGGCTGCCGTTTTTGTTTGGCCATTTGCGCTTGGCTGGGGTGGAATCCGCGCGAACGATGGCGGCTGCCTTCAAAACTATTCTGCACGGATTCCTGATTGGGGTCGCGAACATCATTCCCGGCGTGAGCGGCGGGAGCATTGCGCTTGCGCTTGGCATCTACGAGCGCCTCATCGCCGCCGTGGGCAACGTCGGCCCGGGCACTCTCACCGCTGTGCTGGGGGTCGCAGCTTTCCGGGACGGGGCGAGGGAGCGGTTTCTCGCGGAGTGGCGGCGCATCGACGGCGCGTTCTTGTGCTGGATTGCCGCCGGCGGCGGGGTGGCGGTGGTCGTTTTTTCGAGGGTGATGGTGTGGCTGCTCGAGCAGTGGCATGACCCGACTTACGGTTTTTTCAGCGGACTGATTCTCATGTCGATCTGGATGCCGTTAAAGATGATCCGCCGGTTTGGTGTGGTGGAGGGGTCGAGCGCTGTGGTCGGCTTGGGGTTGGTGCTGGCGTTGACTTTCTCGGCGGATTCGACGCAGCAACTCGCCGATGCCAAGCGCAAAGTCGAAATGAAACGAGCCCAAGTCGAGCAGGCTGCATCGCCGCAAACCGGCCAAGCGCAACCGTCGCTTGGCCAAGCGGATGCCAAACGGATTGCGTTCTATTTTATGTGTGGCGCGGTGGCCATCTCGGCAATGGTGCTGCCGGGGGTGAGCGGGTCGTTCATCATGATTTTGTTGGGCGCTTACTTTGAAGTGTTGCAGGCGGTGAACGACCGGGACGCGCTTGTCGTGCTGGTGTTTATGGCCGGTTGCGCGGTCGGGTTGCTGCTGTTCACACGACTTCTCAAGTGGGTGCTGTCGCGTTGGCACGACCCGACGGTGGCTTGGCTGGCCGGGTTGATGGCGGGATCGCTCGTGGCACTTTGGCCGTTCCGGAAATTTGAAACTGTAGGCGATGCCAACGTCGGCTTCGCGCGGGTGGATCTCGACTGGATCGCCCCGCCCACCGACGCCAACACGATGTGGACACTCATCGCCTTCCTCATCGGCTTCGGCCTCGTCGCAGCGTTCATAAAGTACGATCAAGCCAAGGCACAAAAAAAGGGCGGCTGAGAGCCGCCCTGGAATTGGTTTGTCTGGCTTGGCTTAGCGGAAGTTGATTTCGCTTTCGCTCATTTCATTTTCGCACGGCTGGTTGGTCGGTGCGCCGGCTTTGCGGTCGGTGCTTTCCACCAGACTGTTGGCCAGCAGATAGGCCTCGACCTCCTCGCCGCTGACGTCGGCCAGCATGCTGCCGTTGACCTCGACGCACGGCTGCAGCATTTGGCCGGTTTTCTGGATCATCTCCTGCCGTTGGCTGGAGTCGTTGATGATGTCGCGATCCTCGAACGGCAGGTCGTACTTTTGCATCACGGCGCGGACGCCATTGCTCCAGCCGCAGGATGGCTTCATGTAGGCGATTATATTTGGTTTTTCCATTTTGATTTCCTCAAACGCGCAAACAGGTTGCCATAAACTGTTTCTAAGTCAACCTTTTCCCGCAGCGTGGCACGCCGTATTCTCATCGTTCCGGATAAATTTAAGGGCTCGCTTTCGGCGTTGGAGGCGGCCGGGGCGATCGCCCGTGGCTGGGCGGCGGACTGCCCGGGTGACACGCTGGCGCTGCTGCCGATGAGTGACGGCGGGGACGGCTTCGGGTCGGTGATGGCGTCTGCGCTTGGCTTGGTGGAGCGGGTTTTCGAGGGGATCGACGCAGCCGGCCAGGCACGGCAGGCAGCTTGGTGGCTCGATGCCGAGTCCGGCCAAGCGGTGGTGGAGACGGCGCAGTCGAACGGACTGGCCCTGTTGCCGAGGGGGCGATTCCACCCGTTTGATTTGGACACGCGCGGCGTGGGGCAACTGCTGCTGGCCGCCGGCCAAGCGGGGGCGGCGCAGTGCCTCGCGGGCATCGGGGGCAGCGCGACAAATGACGGCGGCTTCGGAATGGCCCGGGCGCTTGGCTGGGTGTTCCGCGATGAGTCGGGCAAGGAAATTGAGAGATGGACTGAACTCGACGGCTTGGCTGCAATCGAGCCGCCGACGGAATGCGCTTGGCCAAGCGTGACGGTGGCGAGTGATGTGCAAAATCCCCTGCTCGGGGTCGATGGTGCCACGCGCGTTTATGGGCCGCAGAAGGGGATGCGCCCGGAGGATTTTGCCAAGGCGGATGCTTGCCTCGGGCGCTTGGCCAAGGTCGCTGCCGAGACGCTTGGCAGTGATTTTTCGGTGACGCCGGGCGCCGGAGCGGCGGGAGGGCTGGGCTTCGGGATGATGGCGTTTGCCGGGGCGGCGATTGAGTCCGGCTTCGAGGTGTTTGCCAAGGCGACCGGCTTGGAAACGAAAATTGGCGAGGCAGATTTTGTGGTGACGGCGGAGGGGGCGATTGATGAGCAGACGCTGATGGGGAAGGGGACAGGCCAGGTTGCGGCGCTTTGCCGGCGACTCGGCAAGCCGTGCATCGGCTTGGCCGGACAGTTGGCGCTTGGCCAAGCGGAGGGCGATCCGGAGGAACGGCTGTTTTGGCGCTTGGCTGCGATGGTGCCAGACTTGGCGACCGAGCCAGAGGCCATGGCCAACGCGACGACTCACCTCGAGCGCTTGGCCAAGCGGGAGAGTGGCTTAAGTGGAGACACGGACTTCACGGATTAGCATGCATTGTCAAAATTACCTTCTTTTAACCTTTTCAACGCAGATTTCGATACTTCTTGTTAAATAGCATGTTAAACGACCTCATTGCCGATCGACACATTCATAAGTTGAACTAATGAAGTTCATTAGGTATTAAAATATTGCTCAAGCTTTTTGACTGTGGAATGCTGCCCGGCCTCTTACAGAGGGGGCTTTACAAGCGGGAGGTCGTCTGGGCGGCTGATGTGCTTGAAAAAATGACGAATTTTGAACGTCTAAAATCATCCAAGTTTTTGGATTAAAATGGAATGAGCAACAGAGTCAAAAAAATAGGATTTCCCCAAAAGCAGGGGCTCTACGATCCTTCTTACGAGAAGGATAGCTGCGGAGTCGGTTTCGTGGCCAATGTGAAGGGCGAGCCGAGCCATCAAATCGTGCTCGATGCCTATCAAATGCTCCGCAACATGGATCACCGCGGCGCGTGCGGTTGCGAGGCGAACACCGGCGACGGCAGCGGTATCCTCACCGGCCTGCCGTGGGGCTTTCTCGAAAAGGTCGCCCGCGAGGAGATGGGCGTGGAGTTGCCCGCTCAAGGTCGCTTCGGCGCGGGGCTGGTTTTTCTTCCACAAATTGAGGCCGAACGCGCGAAGTGCATCGCCACCGTCGAGGCCATCGTCGCCGAGCAGGGCCAAACTTGCCTCGGTTGGCGCACGGTGCCGGTGGAGACGGACAAGGCCGATGTTGGCCCCAGCGCGCGCGCGGCCGAGCCGTGCATCATGCAGCTATTCATCGGAGCGGCCGAAGGCGTGGAGGGCGATGACTTTGAGCGCCAACTTTACATCATCCGCAAACGCGCCAGTCATCAGCTTCGCTTCGATGCGTCGATGGAGCAGGCGCTGCTTTTTTACATTTGCAGCCTGTCCACCAAGGTGATGATTTACAAGGGCATGCTCACGACCGACCAGTTGTTGGCCTACTTTCCCGACCTCTCCAATCCGGATTTCCAAACGCACCTCGCGATGGTGCACTCGCGTTTCTCGACGAACACCTTTCCGAGTTGGGATCGTGCGCAGCCGTTCCGCTTCATGAGCCACAACGGCGAGATCAACACGCTTCGCGGAAACATCAACGCCATGCGAGCACGCGAGGGCACGTTGCGGAGCGAGTTGTTCAGCGACGACCTGCAAAAACTTTATCCCATCATGGAGCCGGAATGTTCCGACTCGGGCAACTTCGACAACGCGCTGGAGTTCCTGCTGATGAGCGGCCGGTCGTTGCAGGAGTCGGTGCTGTTGATGGTACCTGAGGCGTGGCAGAAGCACCGCCAAATGCCGCAGGCCAAGCGCGATTTTTACGAGTACAATTCCTGCCTCATGGAGCCGTGGGACGGGCCGGCGTCCATTGTCTTCACCGACGGCAAATACATCGGTGCCGTGCTCGACCGCAACGGCCTCCGCCCCAGTCGCTATTATCTCACTCACGACGACCGAGTGATTATGGCCAGCGAAGTGGGCGTCATCCCCATCGACCCCGCCAACGTGAAGGCCAAGGGCCGACTGCAGCCGGGCCGGATGTTTCTCGTCGATTTCGAGAAAGGCACGATGGTTCCCGATGAGGAAATCAAAGCCGACTTTTCGACGCGCCGCCCCTATGGCGAATGGCTGCGCAACCAGCGCATCGAGTTCGACGACCTCGCCGCCGCCGGTGAGGCGCACGGCTTGGCCAAGGCCACGCTCCTCTCGCGCATGCAGGCGTTCGGGTTCACCACCGAGACTATGCAGTTCATGCTGCTGCCGCTCATCCACGAGCTGCGCGACCCCGTCGGCTCCATGGGCAACGACGCCTCGCTTGCCTGTCTCAGCGATCAGCCGCGCATGCTCTACGATTATTTCCGACAACTCTTCGCGCAGGTGACCAATCCCGCCATCGATTCCATCCGCGAGGAGGTCATCATGTCGCTTGAGTGCTACATCGGCCCAGAGAAAAATCTCGTCGACACCACCGAAGCCCACTGCCAACGTCTGCGCCTGCCGCATCCCATTCTCACCAACGAGGAACTGCACGCGCTCAAGGGCATGAATTATCGCGGCTGGCGCACCAAGGAAATTGACATTACTTTTCCCAAATCCGAAGGCACCGCCGGCGTGGCCAAGGCGCTCGAGCGCATCTGCGCCGAGGCGGAGGCCGCGATTGCCGATGGCTTCAGCCTTGCCATTCTTTCCGACCGAGCCATCTCCGCGGACCGCATTCCGCTCAGCACGCTGATGGCCACCGGCGCAGTGCATCATCACTTGGTAAAAAACGCGCTGCGGACGCAGATCGGTCTCGTACTCGAAACCGGCGAGGCACGCGAGGTGCATCATCATTGTCTGCTCGTCGGCTACGGCGCGGACGCCATCAATCCCTACCTCGCCTTCGAGTCGCTGTGGCAAGCCCGACGCGAGGGTCTGGTGGATGACGAGAAATTTTCTGATGACGATTCCATCGTGGCTGCTTATCGCAAAGGCGTGGCCAAGGGCATGCTCAAGGTGATGGCCAAGATGGGCATCTCCACGTTGCACTCTTATAAAGGCGCGCAAATTTTCGAGGCCGTCGGCCTGCGCGACGACGTGATCGACCGCTGCTTCGTCGGCACCGCCAGCCGCGTGCAAGGCGTGAACCTCGACGAGCTTGCCGAGGAAATTCTGCGCCGCCACGCGCTTGGTTTTCCTGAACGCGCTGAGGATGAAACGCTGTCGCTGCCCAACCCCGGCGAATTCCACTGGCGCGCCGAGGGCGAAAAGCACATGTGGAATCCGCAATCCATCGCCGCGCTGCAAACTGCCGCACGCACGAATGATTTTGCGTCGTACCAGCAATTTTCCAACCACATCAACGGCGACACCAAGGCACGTTGCGCGTTGCGCGGGATGATGGAGTTCAAGGAGGGCGTGAATGGCGGGCCGATTCCCATCGACGACGTCCAACCCGCCAACGAAATCGTGAAGCGCTTCTGCACTGGCGCGATGAGTTTCGGTTCCATCTCCGCCGAGGCCCACGAGGGGTTGGCCATCGCCATGAACCGCATCGGTGGCAAGAGCAACACCGGCGAGGGTGGCGAAGATTCTGCGCGATTCAATCCGCTACCCAACGGCGATTCCAAGCGCTCGGCCATCAAGCAGGTGGCCTCGGGGCGGTTCGGGGTGAACATATGGTACCTCACCAACGCCGATGAGTTGCAGATCAAAATTGCCCAAGGCGCAAAGCCCGGTGAAGGCGGCGAGCTGCCTGGGCGCAAGGTGGATGAAACCATTGCGCGCATTCGCTACTCCACTCCCGGCGTGGGCTTGATCAGTCCTCCGCCGCATCACGATATTTATTCCATCGAGGATCTGGCGCAGCTCATTCACGACCTTAAAAATGCCAACCGCGCCGCGCGTGTGAGTGTGAAGCTCGTGTCCGAGGTGGGCGTGGGCACCATCGCCGCGGGCGTGACCAAGGCGCACGCGGATCACATTTTGATTTCCGGCGCATCCGGCGGCACTGGCGCGTCGCCGCTCACCAGCATCAAGCACGCCGGCTTGCCGTGGGAACTTGGCATTGCCGAGACGCACCAAACGCTGGTACTCAACGATCTTCGCAGCCGCGTGGTGCTGCAAACCGACGGCGGTCTCAAGACCGGCCGTGACGTGGTTATCGCCGCGTTGCTCGGCGCGGAGGAAATGGGTTTCTCCACTGCGCCGCTCATCACGATGGGCTGCATTATGATGCGCAAGTGCCACCTCAACACCTGCCCCGTCGGCATCGCCACGCAGGATCCGGAGTTGCGCAAAAAATTCGCCGGCGATCCCGAGTACGTCGTCAACTATCTGTTTATGGTTGCCGAGGAAGCACGCCAAATTATGGCCACGCTGGGCTTCCGAACCATCGACGAAATGGTCGGCCGCGTGGATGCGCTCGAGATGCAAAAAGCCATCGACCACTGGAAAGCCGACGGCATCGACCTCAGCGCGATTCTCACGCCCATCGAAAAACCGCACGCGGACGTCGGCACTTACTGCACCCAAGCGCAGGATCACGGCTTGGAATTCGCGCTGGACAACGAGTTGCTCCGCTTGGCCAAGCGGGCCATCGAGGCCGGCGAGCCGGTGGAGATCGACTTGCCGATCATCAACACCAACCGCACGGTCGGCACGATTTTAAGCAACGAAATCGCCAAGGCACACGGCGCGGAATTGCTGCCCGATGACACGGTGCGCATCAAGTTCACCGGTTCGGCGGGCCAAAGCCTCGGCTCGTTCCTGGCCAAGGGCGTGAGTATCGAGCTCGAGGGCGATGCCAACGATTACGTCGGCAAAGGTCTCTCCGGCGGTCAACTCACCATTTATCCGCCCAAGGTTTCCACCTTCGCGCCGGAGGAAAATATCCTCGTCGGCAACGTTTGCCTTTACGGCGCGACCAGCGGCAAGGCGTTTTTCCGTGGACGCGCGGCGGAACGTTTCTGCGTGCGCAACAGCGGCGCGGCGGCGGTCATCGAGGGCGTGGGCGATCACGGCTGCGAATATATGACCGGCGGCCGCACAATCATCCTCGGCCCCACCGGCCGCAATTTCGCGGCGGGCATGTCCGGCGGCGTGGCGTACATTTGGGATCCGGATGACACCTTCGCGCCCAATTGCAATATGGAGATGGTGGAACTCGAATCAGTGGAGGACGCCGAGGACATCGCCGAGCTGCACAGCCTCATCGAAGAACACGCCGAGCGCACCGGTTCCACCGTGGCCGCCGAGGTGCTCGACAACTGGGCGACATCGCTGGGCCAATTTGTGAAGGTGATGCCCACCGATTACAAACGCGTGCTCGAGGAGCACCGGCAACGCGAAAAGGAGTTGGTCGCTTAACTCCAAGCGGCGGAAACATTTTCAATGGGTAAAGCAACTGGATTCATCGAGTTTGAACGCGAGGTCGTGCCGTATCGTGACGCGACCGAGCGCATGAACGATTTCGGCGAAATTTTCACCAATCCGCCC
>CAUZVJ010000002.1:0-25615 GCA_963583225.1 Verrucomicrobiia bacterium | reverse complement strand
AACTTGTCGAGCACCTGGCCGACGCACTCGTCCATCGCGGTCATCATCTGCACGTAGGCCGCCTCGACCGGCGTTTTCGTCCTGGCGCGATCCTTTTTCGGGCCGCGCTGGATCGGGCTGCCCGGCCCCTGAAACGGCGAGTGCACGGCCTCGTGCGCCACGTACAGGCAGAACGGCTTGGCCTTGTGCGCGTCGATGAACCGCAGCGCGTGCCTCGTGATCAAGTGCGTCGAGTAGCCCTCTTCCTCGACCGTCTTCAAGCCGTCCCACCAGTCGTACACCTCCATCCGGTCGTAGTGCGAAATGTAGTCGATGTTGCCGCTGACAAATCCGCGAAACTCCGCGAAGCCGTGGTGCATCGGGTTGAACTTTTTTTTGTAGCCGAGATGCCACTTGCCGTAAATGGCCGAAGCGTAGCCGGCCTGCGCCAGCAGTTCCGGGAACGTATGCTCGCTGACCTGCAAACCACGATGATGATCCGGCACCTTGGGGTCGGCATTGATCACCGACGGCACACCGGCGCGTTCCTGATAGCGGCCCGTGAGCAACCCGGCGCGGGTCGGACTGCACACCACGCCACTCGAATGGTAGTCGGTGAAGCGCATCCCCTCTCGGGCCATGCGATCGAGGTGCGGTGTCTTGAGCCAGCCACCGTAGGCGCTAGTCGCGTTGTAACCCATGTCGTCCGCCATGATGACGACGAAGTTCGGCTTGGCGGCGTTGGCGCTCAACAGCGCCAGGATCGTGCAAATCAGGCTTAAGGTTTTTTTTATCACAAAATCAGTTGCTGCCCTGCTCGGCAAGGAAGCGAATCAAATCGCGCAATTGCCCGCGCTTCAAGCCTGCAGTGAGCCCGGCCGGCATGGCGCTGCCAATCTGCGCCTGTGAACTAATCTGATCACGCGGAATCCGAATCGTCCCCGACTGGCTGAGTGGACTCAGAAAAATATCGTCCGAGCGCGACCGCTGCTCGTAGCCCGCATGCACATCGCCGGTTATTGTGGTTACCTGCACCAGGCTGTATCCCTCCTTCACGTGGCGCCCCGGCCAAAGCACCTCCTCGATGATCCTCTCCGTGCTGAGCGTGTTGCCGATGGTGCCGAGTTCCGGCCCGATAAACGGAATGCCGTTATTCGTCGCCGAACCGATTTTGTGGCACACCGCGCAGCCGGCCGCCTGAAACGCTCGACGGCCGTTCGCGGCGTCGCCCTTTGCCGACTCCTTGGCCAGCGCGGCGACAAACTCCGCGCTGTAAGCCGGCACGGTGTTTTCGATGCCGGCCGCCTGGCTCAAAAGATTCATCAACCCCGTTTCGTTGCTGCCAAGCGACTGGAGCTTGGCCAAGGCCACCGCCGCCGGAGCCGCTCCGGGTTTGCGCCTGGCCAAGGCTGCCGTCAGCGCCGGGCCGCCACCCTCGCGGTTCAAAAACGGCGACAGCACCCCGGTTGTCGCCCGGCCAAGCGCCAGCAACGCCGCACCGCGACTCGCCGCCGCGCTCATGTCAACACGGCTCAGGCTGTCGAGCGCGGCCAGTTTCAGTTCCTCCGTCGCATCGCCGGAATCGATCAGCTTGGCTAGGCGCTGGGCGTCATCGCCGCCCAACAGGCCAAGCGCCCGGACCGCCGCCAGGCGGGTCGGCATCGCCGCCCTCGTGTTGTCAACCAACGCCACGACATCGCCGTGCAACCCGCTCACCCGCCATCGGCCGATCAGGCCAAGCGTCTGCACACTCAATTCAGTCTGGTCACTTCGCAACGCCGAGCGGAGTACAGCCGCCAAGTCGCCTTCCGGTCTCACGTCGCGCGGAGAGGCGTTCAACGCCGCCCACGCAACGGCTTGGCTTTCGGGTGTCTTGTGGAAATTTGGCTCGAAAATTGTCCGCAGTTCGTTCGGGCCGCCGAGGGTGGCGATGCCCTGAAAAACCGACTTGAGCCCCTCGGCATGGATCGCGTCGGACTTGGCCAGGTTCATCAGCTTGGAGAGCATTTTTTTGGAGCCGCCTTTTTCCAGCACGGCCGACAGTGCGCGGATGTTTTCTCCGAAATCCAGTTCGCCACTCATCAACGCCGCCATCCAAACCGGTTCCTGATGGCGCACCGCTTGTGTGAAGGCGTAGTCGATCCACTTGTCGCGAGGATGGTTCGTCACGGCGATGGCTGCCAACTTGATGCACTCGGCTTGCGGCATCTGCCCGCAGGCCAAAACCGCCTCGAGCCGCACGAGCGGATGGGAATCGTTCGCCGCAAGTTTCAGCAAGCCGGGCGCGTTGGCCAGGCGATCGTGCCAACGCCCCGCAATGCGGGCGGCGAACGCTCGCGCCCGGTGGTCTTTCGCGCGCAGCACACGCTCGAGCAGGCGCGGCTCCACGGCCTCTGCCATCGCGCAAAGCGCCAGCGCCTCAAGCAGGTGACGGTCGTGCAACGGATCGTCCTTCTCCAAATCTTCCACAAAGCCGATGGCCATATCGCCCACTTGAAACGGTTTATGATGTCTGACCAGCTTGAACTTGGCCTGTTGCCGCGTCCACCGCTCGGGAGATTTGAGTTGCTCGACCAACTCCGTCCAGTCAGCGCCTTCGATCTTTGGCCTGGGGGCAAGCGGTTGATCCTTCACCGTCAACCGCCAGATGCGGCCGTGGTGCAAATCGCGCGTCGGGTCGCGGAAGTAGTCGTCCTGATGGCAGATGATCGTGTTGTAAAAGTCGGCGATATAGATCGCACCGTCCGGGCCGATGCGGATGTCCACCGGTCGAAAGTTCCGGTGGCTCGACTTGAGCACCGGCTCCTTCCAGTCAAGTTTGAAGCCGGAACCGGCCGGCGTCAGCGCGAAGCGGCGCACGGTGTTCGACTTGTAATCGTTCAGCACAAACTGGCCGCGCATCGACTCCGGCATGTGCCGGCCATTGATCATCTCCACGCCACAGTAGCCCCCGGGATTGCCGATACGGTCGAGCCGCAATCGGTGCTTCGCGGGAATCGATGCCGGCGTGAGATAAGAGATGCCGCCCGCGCCATCGACGACCAGAGACTGGCCCCAGTCGTCAAACACAATGCCCCACGGATTCCCCGGCCCCATGAAATCGTCAAGCAATCCGTGGAGTTGCAGGCGGCCCGGTCGCAATCGATACACCCCGGCTTGATAGAGGGACGACACGCCCCACGGTGTTTCCACCCGTGACTCGATGCCGTCGCCCTGGCAGAAGAACAGCTCGCCATCCGGGCTCCACGTAAACGAGTTGATCGCCTGATGCGTGTCGCCGGTGCCAAAGCCGCTCAGCAGGACTTGCCGCTCGTCTGCATGGCCGTCGTCATCAAGATCCCTCAGAAAAAGCAAATCGGTCCCCTGTCCCACATACACGCCACCATCGGCGGTCTCCAGCCCTGTTGGGATGTTGAGGCCGTCAGCAAACACCGTTGAGCGATCCGCCTGGCCGTCGCCGTCGGTATCGGTGAGTTGGATGATTTTGTCGTTGGGAATCTCGCCCGGCTTCAGGTGCGGATACGACCAGGTGCAGGCGACGTACATTCGGCCCTTTGCGTCCCAGCGAATCGTGAGAGGATTGGCCACACCGAGTTTTTCCGACGCGAACAAATTCACGGCAAACCCCTCCGCCGGCTTGAATGCTTTCAGTTCGTCCCCCGGAGAACTTGCCGGAGTCGGCGGGGGCAACTCAGGCTGCGCCGCAACCTTCGGCTTGGCCAAGCCCTTTGCCACCGCGGCCACGTTCTCCTCTGCTGCGGCGATCAGCACCGGGAGCTTGTCACGCTCGTCGCGGATGCTCGGGATGTTTTTCCGGCTACCGATGCTGAACACGCGCCGGTTGTCGTCGCCGAACAGGCACTTCCAGTTGGCCGGACGCCAATAGTCGAACCACAGCCGATGCTTCTCCCGCACCGCCGCTCGCAAATCCTCCAGACCGGCAAACCCATTCGACCGCTCAACACCCAGCGCCGCGGCCAAGTGCAATGCGAACCTCGCTTGGTTTCCTGCGGTAACATGCTGCCCGTTTCCCGTGAAAGTTGCCTCGGCATCTGTGAACAGATCGACGAAGTGAGCCTTGTGCTTTTTCGCCTGCGAGCTGAGCGCGTTCACGTATCGCGCCAAGTCGTCATTATGATTTCGCAAGTCAGGCAACAGGCCATTTGCAGCTTTCTCAAACGGAGTGGGTGAAATCACAATCAACTGCCGACTCGCTCCACTGAGGCGCCCGAATAATTTGTCGCTCGCTTCGATGAACGACTCGATGCCCTCGCCGCCAGCGAAGGCTTCGTTTTTGCCAAGCTGCACAATCACGACGGTCGCCTTGAGCCTGGCCAGTTGCGTCTCCAGATTGCCCAAGCCCTTGATGCCGCGATAGCCGCCGCGCCAGCGATCCGTCTCTGTGCCAAGCGCAAACACCGTGTCGGCCTCCCACGACAGGTCCCGGAACTTGGGCGACTCGTTTTTGAAACGCCACGTCAGCAGCGTCTCCAAATGCCCGCTGCGCTGGGCGCGCACCATGTCCGTGCCGCCGAGGAACACAACGACATCGTCCCTGGCCAATTCCAGCGGCGACTCATCGGCGGCCACGCCAATGCAGCCAGCAACCAGGCAAGTGAATAAAACGATTTTCACGTTGTGGAAAAGCAGCTGCACGGGATTGAGCCACAGTTGGCTCCGCCGAACGAGTCCCGTTTTGCGCTTGGCCAAGCGCAATTATCGGCGGGAGCGCTTGGGCGGCGCGGAGCGTTCCTGCAACCAGAGGACATCCACGTTTCTCGGCGAGGGAACGAATATCGGGATGTTGACGCCCTTCCGGATCGGCACGGAGGTACGCGGGTCGAGCCACTTTTTGATGACCGCGTGGCCGTCGGCCAGCGTCACTCCGCCGGCGTTGTTGTGGTAGCTGGCCGGATAATCAATCCAACGGTTAACACCGGGGTTGCGCGGGTTGTAGCCGTTCATGTCCACGGCGAAGTAGCCGTTGTTGATGCGATCCTCCCGCTGGTCGAGCAGCACGTACAGTTCGCTGAGCGGCTTGCCGGCGGCGTCGGAGAGTTTGCGGATCGGCCGGTAGCCGGCCTGCCAACTCTGTAGCGACGGCGGGTTGAGAAAGCAATTCATCGCGATGCTCCGGACGCGCGGCAGCAGCTTGCCCCCGTGCAGCGACGTGCTCATGTCGGCGGGGCACTTCCACACGCCAAGACTCCGGTGATACGGCCAGAGGTGGCTTTGCATGAGGTAAACCGTGTTGGTGTTGTCCGGCACCGGCTGCGCGTAGTTGAGCCAGCCCTTGACCCATGACCGGTTGCGCGTGGGGAAGACGGCGTTGGGCGGCAGTTGGCCGTCGTTGTCATCCGTGTACATCGTCCACGAAAAACTCATCTGCCGCAGGTTGTTCATGCAACTGATGCCGGTTGCCTTGGCCTTCGCCTTGGTCAAGGCCGGCAGCAGCATGCCGGCGAGGATCGCGATTATGGCGATCACCACCAGCAGTTCAATCAGCGTGAAGCCGCGAAGTTGTCGCTTGGCCAAGCGCATCGGTCAGTCGCCCGATGAATCGTCGTTGGCACAGCACGTTGACCCGCAGTCCATGACCTTGGCCAAGGCCAAGCCGACGAGCGCCCAGCCGACAATCTGCTCGCCAATCTGTCTGCCGATGTAAGCCAAACTGGATCCCCCCCAGTTCCAGTTCGGGATCAATTCGGTCAGCACCGCAAACACCGCGAAACAAAGCACCAAGGCAATGCGACTGCCCAGCGTGCTCGGATTGGCCGCCAGCAACACAAACATCAGCACCGCCGAGGCGAGCACATTGAGCGCAAACTGAATGCCAAGCGCGGGGATAAAGCCGTGTCTCCCGTCACGGTTCACTACGCCGAACAGGCTGAAGCCGGTGGTTAGTTTTTCCATCGCCTTGGCTTCGGCTTCCTTATCTCCCGGTTCGGGATGCGGGATCACAATCATCCCGCTGCCATCGAGATTCTCCTTCAAGACTTTCTCCACCGCCGCCGGGTCTTTCAGTTTCACGAAGGCGTCGTCGTAAATCCCCAGCAGCTCGCGGACGGCAAACTGCCACAATAACAAAACCACACCGCCCAGCAGCGCGCCAATGATAACTTTTTTGCACATAATAATACCTTTCAATCGTCGGTCGAGCGAAGGCTCCCCCCAACCAGCGCCGGACGCAATGCTTTTCAAACTCTGGCTTGTGGGTAGAGTCGGCGTATGTATTTCACTGCGCTTCGTTTTGCGATTGTTTGGTTCCTTGCCGCTACAGCCCTGAACGCGGCCCAACCCAGCGTGACCGTGGCCAATGTTCGGCGCGTGTTCGACAATGGCGAACATAATGCGTTCACGGATTTGGTGCGCTTCAAGGGCCGGTTTTATCTGGCGTTCCGCAGTTGCCCGGAGGGGCACGGTGTCAGTCCCAAGGCGTCAATCATCGTGCTCGAAAGCACCGATGCCGGAGAAAGCTGGAAGCCGGTGCATCGGTTCTCCGTGAAAAACCGGGACACGCGTGATCCCCATTTTCTGGTTTTCAAAAAGAAACTCTTCGTCATTACCGGCGCATGGTACAGCGGCCCGACCAAGCCGAAAAGTTACGACCTCAACGAGCATCTTGGCTATGCTTCGTGGTCGGCGGACGGTCGAAGCTGGGAGGAACCGCAACTGCTTGAGGGCACCTACGGGCACTACTGTTGGCGAGCCGCTGTTCACGACGGCAAGGCCTACCTTTGCGCCCGACGCAAAAAAGATTTTGCCCGCACATTGGATCGCGAATTCATCAAGTCGGTGATGCTCAAGAGCGACGATGGACTCATCTGGCGCAAGCGCGCAATCTTTCAGGAAAAAGACGGCGACGAAACGGCGTTTCTATTTGAGCCGGACGGCGACGTTGTCGGCGTTGGCCGGCGCGGTCGTGGGAACGCCGAGTTGCTGCGCTCCAGTCCGCCCTACACGAGTTGGGCGCGCACCGATCTTGGCCGCTACATCGGCGGGCCGTTGATCGTGAAGTGGGGCGAACGCACCATCGTGGCCGGCCGCAACACCGTTGAAGGAAAAGCACGCACTCAGTTTTGCTGGCTCTCAGGCGACACGCTGCAGAACTTCGCCGTGCTGCCCAGCGGCGGCGACACATCGTATCCCGGCTTCATCGAGTTGAGTCCCCGGCGCGCGCTCATCTCGTGGTATTCCTCACACGAAAAGGATGCCAATGGCAAAACACGCACCGCCATTTACCTCGCCGAGTTGCAACGCTGACGCTACCGCCAAGGCACATTGAAGTTGTCGTTGGACAGGCTCAGCATGTCGATACGCTGTTCAACATGGCCGTCCAACAACAGGGCGTTGGGGCCGCGACTCAGATCTTTTTGCCCCCCGGGTGTATCGTATGAATGGCGGAATGTGGTCTTGAAATTCCAGTGATCCGGCGGAGCGCCTCTGAGGTTTTTTAGATAACCCGGAATTGAGGCGAACCCAGCGCCAATCGTCCAACTGGCGATATGCCCGTCCCAGACCATGTACATTTCAGACGGGTTTGGGACATGACTGGCTTTAAACTTCCCACGGGCACCGGGGAAACTCCAGGGAACGTGCCTGTTCCACAAACCGTAACCGATGCAGATCGCCGAGTAGTCGAACTGAATCGTATCCACCTCGCCGGCCACCTCGGAAGAAAAAGGCATGCTCAAGTGCCTCTCATTCAATTTATAATTTCGCCGATCCGCCGGGCAACGGAACGCAGTCATTGGAACCCGGACAACATCATGCAACAAACCGAACATCGTGTAACCGCGACCCTCCTGGAACCCACCGCGAATCGGCGGTTCGGTCCATTTCCTCTCCCAGATCAGCGGCAGAACATCCGAGTGGGCGGACTGATACATCTGAATGGCAATCCCCATTTGCCTCAGGTTGGATATGCAGCCGGCGACGTGGGCCGAACTCTTCGCACGGGAGAGCGCAGGCAATAGCAGACCTGCCAGAATGGCAATAATGGCGATGACCACCAGCAACTCGATCAACGTGAAGGCCGCTACCCGTGGGCGGACTTTCTTGGGATGTCGAATCACTTTCACTTCACTCTAGCCTAGCTTAAAAAACTGTGTGGAAATGACGCTGCAAGCACCAGCAATTGAAGTCAACCGAAAAGGGAACTACCGGCCGGTAGGCATCAGTAAACGCCAGGGATGAAACGCTTCACACGGTCTGCGTAGTCAGCGTAACCGGGAAATCTGCCACGCAACCACTGCTCCTCGCAGCGAGCTTTCAGATCGAAAAAAGGCATCTGCAAAATGGCCAGCACGAGCGCCGGATTACTGCCCCAGCACAGCGCCCAGGCGAAACCAAGCAGGATCACGCTGACATAAAGCGGGTGGCGCAACTTCGCATAAATTCCGGTCGTGATGAGTTCCCCGTCATCGCTTGGCCTCGGGAACGGCGTGCGTTGCGCGCCGAGATCGCGTGCACCGTGAATCCCGACCCAACCGCCAAGCGCAACCAACAAACCGCCGGGCAACCACGTCCACCAACCCGTCCTCATCCCACCCCAGGCCGGCCCCGCAATGAGCAAGCCAAGCATCAGAAAAAACTGGACGACCACCCAAGCGGTGCCACGCGCGGTGTCATTTGCTGAACTCACGATGACTTTTCCCACAATGCTGCAGGCCAACGGACTGTCCGGCTGCGATTGACGAAACAGCGGCGGCCTGCTTTGCTCCCTTCCAGTTCAAAAACCGCTGGCCGATCGCGATTTCCCATGGCCGACACTCAACCTCAGGAAAGGAACTTTTGCAATGTCAGTGAAGGAAACAATGACCGATGGAGCCGCGGAATCGTCCCGGCGTGAATTCGTGGTTGGCGGCGTGGGCTCGCTCTGTGCCCTTGGCACTATGCCCGCCTTGGCGCACGCAGCCAAGGGCCACGACATCAATTGCCTGGATTACAGCCGCTCGTTCCTGAACGGCACAAGGTCGTTCAACTCGGTTCGATTCTGGATCGAGAGCCGCACCTTCATCATCAATGAGACAACCGGCGAGACGCAGGTGTTCTACCAGTGCGCCTCCTGCAAAAGCGAAAACACGTTCGGCGAGAAAGATTTGTTTTACCCGGACAACTACGACTTCATGCCCATCTTCGGCGGGCGCGACCGGGAAGATCTCGTAATTTTCCGCCGACACGTGAGGATCACTGCGGACTACCGTAGTGTCACAAAATCGAATGATGTCTGGGGCAAGCCCGTGCTGAATCTTCGGCAGGCCGCCAACCCACGCACACTGGACACTTGGGAAGCGATACGCGACACCACCGCCGCCGCGACGCCCATCGTGTCGCGAACCACGATCCGCAACCCCGAAACCAAGCTGCGCGCCATCATCGAGTGCCCGGTGAAAACGATGAACATCAGCCTCGACAAAAAAATGTATCAAGTGGACACAGGCCCCATCGCCTACCCTGACTTGGCCAAGCCGGCCGACCCGCTCATCGAGTGCATCCGCTTGGCCTTCGTCGCCTTCAACGCACCGCACTTCGCCGACTTTGTAATCGAGCAACCCACACCCGTCATCGAGGATGGAGAGGAACGCTGCAAGATTTTCCACTACTCAAACCCGATCAGCCTGCCTGCGGAAAACCAACTCCTCGCCATCGAGTAAAACTTCGCCTGATCTGTCCACTCATGTAAGCCAAAGCTCTACCCCCCCAACAGTTCCAGGTCGGCAGCACGCCAACCAACACACCGAACACGGCAAAACAAAGCACCAAGGCAATCCGTTGCCCCCATCCGCCCCGGAACGCAACGCCAAATCCCACTTGCTTGCCTTGGTCTTTTTCCGATTGCTTGACCGTGTCTGAGTATTCCGACACCATCGGCGACCCGAGACTCACTTATTTTAACCATGCAAAACGCTGTCGGTAAAACGCTGCTCGACTACTACCGCAACATCTCCGTCATCCGGCCCCTGTAAGGCTGTAAGCACGCCCAGTTGGATGTCTGATCAAAAATATTGTGGTTAATAAAGACGAAGCGACATTCTAGTCTTCTGACCCCAAACCATGGACACCCCCGATTTGCGAGAGCTTCTTGCGAAGGCTACTCAACTGGCCGAAGTCGGCGACTTCACTCATGCCGTAGAACCCTTACAGCAAGTCCTTGCGCACGACGAAACTAACGTCGATGCGCTGCTTCAATTCGGCCGCTGCTTGGCCATGCTCGGTCGAGTTGACGAAGCGGTCAAAGCTCTTGAAAAACTGGCCAAGCTACAACCGGAGGACGTCTAAGTCTTTAATATTTTAGGCCATGTTCTTTTGAATGCACGCCAACCTGACCTTGCCACAGCCGCTTTTAACCGTTGTCTCGAACTAAACCCCAACCACGTCGAGGCAATGCGGCACTTGGCCAATTGGAATAATTTCAGAGGCAATCCGAAAAAATCGTTGCAACTCTTCGAAAAAGCCCAAGCACTTGCGCCCGACCACTGTGATCTTCTTTTCGAATTCGCCTGGACAGTATTCCACTCGGCAGGAGACACTGACAGAGCAGCTAATTTATTCCAGCGCGCACTCACCCTTGGAGACATTGCTGCCGACCGTGGCAGTGTCGCCCTACAGTTGCTCAACTACGCTTCTAACCAAAAAAACGAAACGATAGCCAAGCTACATCGTGAGTGGGCAGAGAAACACACCGATCCACTTGGGCAAACCGCAGATTTCAAAACACACGACTTTAACACGGATCGCCCTCTCCGAATCGGACTGCTATCTGCAGACTTCATTCCACATCCAGTCGGTCGATACGCCTTAGTGCTCTGCCTGCATCTCAACAGCAAAAAATTTCTGCTGTTCATATATTCGAACAGAGAAAAAAGTGGACTCACAGCACAGTTTAAAAAGATTGCTACTTGGCGAAGCGTATTTGGCAGAGGGGATGATGAGGCAGTTGACCGAATTCGCGCGGATAAAATCGACGTTCTCATCGATCTTTCCGGGCACACCGCATTTGCCCGGCAGATAATTCTTGCAAAGCGCCCTGCCCCGGTTTTAGCAGCAGTATTCGCCTACCCGAACTCTACCGGCATGAAAGCTGTAGACTATCGAATCAGTGATCCACACTCAGATCCGATTGGCCATACTGAATCGCTCTGGACAGAACAACTCGAGCGAATGGCGGACGCAGCATGGATCTACCTTCCCATGCTTAATATCGACATTACACCCAATCCGCTTCCATTTAGCACTGGCGCACCGTTCACATTTGGTTGCTTGAACAATCCGGACAAAACCAGCCGAGCGAGCGTTCGGCTTTGGGCGCAAGTGCTGAAGCGCCTGCCTAATTCCCGGATCATCCTGTTCCAAATCAATGATCATCATGGTCAACTACTCCGTGAGCAGTTCGGCGAAGACGGAGCGAAGCCAGAACAGATTGACATCCGCATGAGAGGAAACGCTGTTTACTTTCTTAAGTTACATCACGAGATCGATCTGATGTTCGATCCCTTTCCCTACAACGGTGGATACACGACCTGCGATTCATTCTGGATGGGCGTGCCGATGCTGTGTATGGAAGGCCAATCCTACGCGTCGCGACAAGGCGTAATGCAAAACAGATGCCTCGGTCTGGAAGCTTTTGTCGCCAGCGACAAAGAGGAGTTTGTTGAGAAAGCATTACAGATTAGCATCAATCCAGACCTACTGAAGCAACTCCGGGAAAATCTTCGTGAGATGCTCAAACGATCACCACTAATGAACTATAAGAGCTACGCCAACGAATTCGCTGAAATGCTCCAAAGCTGGTGGGCCAAGCGCTGTGAAGAGGAACAGTAAAATCATTTTTATATCCAGTTTCGCTGTAATGATGAAGTCAAACTGGATGGGCATCATTTGGTTTTGATCCGCAGAGATTACTGCCGCAGCATCTCCGTCATCCGGCCCCTGTAAGGCTGCAAAAAAGCCAAGGTTTTTTTGTTCGGTTGAGCGCCCCTCAAAACCGATGAAAGGGCATTACCGGTTCGGTTCCCAAAACAATCGCGGCAGAAAATCGTCGTGCAGGATGTGGCGGCAGGTGCGGTAGCTGTGGCCGAAGCGGTCGGGGCGCGACTCGTAACGGATGCCGGCTTGGTTGAGCTTTGCGAAAAACGGATGGGCGGCGTTCTTGGCTGAGCCCTTGGGCGGGCCACTGACCCACAGCAGGCCAAGCTGCTCGTTGGTCTTCACCGGCTTGGCCAAGCAGCGGCTTCAGCCGTTGCCTCGAATCCATCGGCCAAGCGGGTGCCGCCGCTCAACAGGCCCACCCACGCGAACCGGTCGAGATGCCGCAACCCGATGCGGCACGCCAGTGCCGTGCCCACCGAGAAACCAGCCACCGCGCGATCCTCCCGCCGCTGGCTGGCCCGATAGTTTTTCTCCACGAACGGCACGACATCCCGCAGCATTGAGGCCTCGAACTCGTCAAAGTTTTTCGTGCGATCCACGGTCTTGCCCTTGCGGTCAAACGGCGTGACTCCCCTGCCGTCCGGTATCGCGACAATCATCGGCCGCGCCTTTTTTTGCGCGATCAGGTTGTCAAGAATCGTGTGGACGCGCCCTCCCCTCATCCACCCCCAAACGCAACGCCAAATTCCACTAGTTTGCCGTGGTTCTTTTCGATTGCTTGACCATTCCTTGGCATTTCGACAGTCTCTGCCGAAGCAAATTATTCATCATCATGACTATGCAAACTGCTGCCGGTAAAACACTGCTTCCCGAGGTGCAGGTGTTTCTTTCCAAAGAAGTTCACGGCGCCGTGATTGGCGGCCAGGAGGTGACCGCCTCCAATGGGGACACCTTCGACACCCGCGACCCTGGAACCGGGGAGAAACTCGCCACCGTGTCCAACATGCAGCCGGACGACGTCGAACGAGCCGTTGCCGCCGCCCAAAAGGCATTCGACGAGGCCGACTGGGCGCGCCTGCCGGTGAATGAACGCGGTGTACACCTCATGCGGCTCGCGGATGCCGTGGAACAACGCAAACCCATCATCGCACAAATTGAGGCGCTGGACTGCGGCAAGATCGAGGCCCAGGCGGCTGATGATGTGCAAAACTTTATTGATACCATCCGATATTTTTGCGGCCTCGCACAGGGACTCTCCCTGGATACCGCCATTCCCGTTGCCGGTCATGAGGCATCCGTGGTGCGGCATGCCTGGGGGCCGTGCGGTTTCATCGTGCCGTGGAACTTTCCCTTCCTGCTCTGTGGCTGGGGCATCGGCCCCGCCATGGCCGCCGGGAACACATGCGTGGTGAAACCGGCCGAGGACACGCCACTCTCCGCCCTTTACATGGCGCATCTGGCAAAGGAAATCGGCATCCCGGACGGCGTGATCAACGTCATTCCCGGTGTGGGTGAGGTAACCGGCGCGGCGCTTTCCAAGAATCCCAACCTCTGCCGGATGTCCTTTACCGGCTCACCTGAGGTGGGTCGTTTGGTGGCGAGAGAGTGCGGCCAAAACCTGATCCCGGTAAAACTTGAACTGGGCGGCAAGGGAGCAGCCGTCATCTTTGATGATGTCGACATCCCAGAAGCCGCCGACAAACTCGCCCAAGCCATCACCTTCCACGCCGGGCAGGTTTGTTGCGATGCCACGCGGTGGCTGGTGCAGAAAACCATTTATGATGATTTCGTGAATGCCGCCGTGGAACGGCTCAAGGCTGTGCAGATCGGGCATCCCCTTGGCGACGGCACACAAATGGGTCCGGTTGTCAGTGAAGTGCAGCACAAGCGCGTGCTCGGTTATCTGGAGAAAGGCACTGCGGCCGGCGCGGAAACCGTGCTCGAAGGCGGCGCTGTCCAGGTCGAGGGCTGTGCCGGTGGCCATTACGTGAAACCGGCACTGCTCGCCGGCTCACTGGATAATGTCGCCGCTCGTGAGGAAATCTTTGGGCCTGTCGCCTATCTCGCATCGTTCAACGATGAAAGCGAAGGCATCCGCCTGGCCAACAACACCGACTACGGGCTGGCCAACAGCGTGTGGTCCAGCGATCTCGAACGATGCAAACGTGTGGCCTCTCAATTCGAAACCGGAAACGGCTGGATCAACTCGCACAACGTGGTGGTGCACGGCGTCCCGTACGCCGGCGTCAAGAAGAGTGGCATGGGCGGGGGTGTCGTGAGCCTGGAAACGCTGCTCGACTATTACCGAAACATCTCCGTCATCCGGCCACTTTAAGGCTGTTAGTACGCCTGTCTCGTTGCGAAGAAGTTCAAATAGTTTGGTAGTGGAGTTCGTTTAAACCCCATTTTCATTGCCTCAAACGAATTCTTCAAAAGAGTATCAAGTGTCGGAAAATGCAAATCTGATACTCTTTGCGGTACTTCTTGAACATCATTTGAAAAACCATTGGGCACTTCTGGAAACTTGTGAAACGCCGGAATAAGGGTGCTGTTTTGCTTGGTTTTTTGAATTTTGTATGCGTTAAATTGTGGTTCCCAGAAGTGCCCTTTGCAAAAAAACTCAAAAAAATGAGCTTTGGGCGAGTTATGAAACACATACTAATCACAACAATCGCAGCTGTGCTGTTGGTGGGCTGTGGCGAGTCGCAGCAGTCTCCTTCTTTAGAAACACAACCCACTGAACCCGTTGCCGAAGTTGTAAACTCAGAACCACCGACGAGTAATAATGAAAAGTGGGAAATTAAGACATCCTCCGGAAAGATTCCTGCAGGCTGGGAGCCATTTGCTTATGACAGCAACGATGAATTTGATCCGTTCCTCCTGCGCCGTCGCACTTCTGGCAATTGGGATGGTAATCAAAAGTGGGAAATTAAGACATCCTCCGGAAAGATTCCTGCAGGCTGGAAGCCATTTGCTTATGATAGCAACGATAAATCTGATCCGTTCCTCCTCTGCCGTCGTACTTCTGGCAATTGGAATGGTAAGCAAAAGTGGGAAATTAAGACATCCTCCGGGAAGATTCCTGCAGGCTGGGAGCCATTTGCCTGCGATAGCAACGATAAACAAGATCCGTTCCTCCTCCGCCGTCGTACTTCTGGCAATTGGGATGGTAAGCAAAAGTGGGAAATTAAGACATCCTCCGGGAAGATTCCTGCAGGCTGGAAGCCATTTGCTTATGATAGCAACGATGAACAACATCCGTTCCTCCTCCGCCGTCGTACTTCTGGCAATTGGGATGGTAAGCAAAAGTGGGAAATTAAGACATCCTCCGGAAAGATTCCTGAGGGCTGGGAGCCGTTTGCCTATGATAGCAACGATGAATTTGATCCGTTCCTCCTGCGCCGTCGCATCAAATAAAAAAGGTCGCCGGTTCGACCACGAACTAACGACCTCAAATGACTTTCACATCATTTAAGCAGGGAACCTGTAGCGTGAACCACTGGCGTTATCCCCGCCGTCCTGAGAATGTCTTGGCGTCGTGGTTTATGCAAACAAAAGAGTCAATGCCTGGCCCAGCAGCCCCAAACACGGAGATACTCGGGGATGACCAGTTCCCCGTCCTCGTTTGTGTCCAGCGCCTTGAAAACCCCGTTGGCCAATTTCTCGTCCTTTAGCTTTCCACTGGCCAAGAGTTCCTTTGCGGTCAACCTGTTGTTACCATCGGCGTCCATGTCACCGAATATCAACTTCGCTTCGTCAGTGATAAGTCGATTTTCGACATACTCAGCCTCGGAGACGAAGCCGTCGTTGTTTGAGTCCGATGCCTGAAAGATGCCCTGTCTTGACTGGGGAGTCAGATAGGCGCCGTTCTCGATGTATTCCTTTTTTGAATGCCGTCCGTCCCTGTCAGCATCAGTGAAACCGAAGATGCGACGGTAGTTGGCCAATTCGCGTTCGGTACCCCCATGCCGCCCTTTTGCGCCAAAAAGTTGAAGAATCTCACGGGTTGAAACTCCTCCGATTTGCTTTGCAACCGGCGGAAGTGGCTTTAACGGCTGGGTGACGGGGGCACGGGAGCGATCGGGAATTCCACTGCCACCTCTACCGCTCCGGTTGCCACCAAAGCTCGGGCGCAATTCTTCTACTGTGAGTTTGTCGTCCTTGTTTTTGTCGAGCTTCTTGAGTGCAGCCACAGCGTCCTTGATTTCCTCGGCGGAGATTTCCCCGTTCCTGTCGGCGTCAAGCGCGGTCATGATAGGAAGCACGCGCATAAAGCCACCTCGCCCAGCTTGTCCGCCGAACTGTGGGCGTCGTCCGCGATCTTCGCCTCGCTCCCCGCGTTCGGGGCGTTCACGACTAGCGTCACCACTTCGATCGTCACCCTCACGTCCTCCGCGTTCCTGTGCGGTTGCATTACCCGTCACCATGCCGAGGCATGTCGCGACCATCATTAATCTGAGAATCAGTTTGTTCATAACACCAAAAAAGATTTACCGTTTAAAACGTTTGTGATGTTTCATGGGCACAATTTAAAATGAACCCGTGCTCTCATCATATAGCGGACCTCGAAATGCATGCTCCCAATCCAACGACATCACCAGTTCTTTTTCTGAAATAACTGCGGCAGGAAATCGTGATGCAGGATGTGGCGGCAGGTGCGGTAGCTGTGGCCGAAGCGGTCGGGACGCGACTCGTAGCGGATGCCGGCTTGGTTGAGCTTCACGAAAAAGGGATGGGCGGCGTTCTTGGCCGCACCCCTGGGCGGGCCGCTGATCCACAGCAGGCCAAGCTGCTTGTTGGTCTCCTCCGGCTTGGCCAAGCGCGGCTTTAGGGTTGTCTCGAATCCCTCGGCCAAGCGGGTGCCGCCGCTCAACAATCCCACCCACGCGAACCGGTCGAGGTGACGCAGCCCAATGCGCCGCGCCAATGCCGCGCCCACCGAGAAACCAGCCACGGCGCGATCCTCCCGGCGAGCGCTAGCCCGGTAGTTTTTCTCCACGAACGGCACGACATCCCGCAGCATCGAGGCCTCGAACTCATCAAAATTTTTCGTGCGATCCACAGCCTTGCCCTTGCGGACATACGGGCTGACTCCCCTGCCGTCCGGCATCACGACGATCATCGGCCGCGCCTTTTTTTGCGCGATCAGATTGTCGAGCATCGTGTGGACGCGCCCGGCCTGCACCCAGGCTTCCGCCGTGTCGCCGCCGCCCTGCAGCAAATATAAAACCGGGTAGCGCCTGGCCGGGTCGGCGCGGTATCCCGGCGGCGAGTAAACCACCATCGTCCGCTCCTGGCCAAACGCCTTGGCTGGATAACGGTGTCGGTGCACTTGGCCAAGCGGCACGGCCTGCCGGTCGATGAAGCGCGGCACATCGCCGGGCACGTCGAGGAAACTCAGCGTCGAGCCGCGCCGCTCGAACCGCAGCGGGTTGGCCGGGTCGGCCGATGGCTTGCCGCCGTCCACCGCAAAGCCATACACGTGCAGGTCCGGCTCGAACGGCCCGGTCGTAAGGCTCCACATGCCGTCGTCGCCCCTGGCCATCGGCAACGGCTTGCCCTTTGAGAATTGGCCGCCCACGGCCACGTGCTTGGCCAACGGCGCGTGCAGCCGGAACGTCACCCGGCCGTCGCCGTGGATTTCCGGCGAGCGCACCTCCGCCGCCCAGGCGCTCGCGACGCCGCCGGGCAACAGCGCGGTCAGCAGCATCGCCTTGGCCAAGCGGGTCATTTGCGCTTGGCCAGCTTGGCCTGGATGAACTCAATCAGGGCACGAGGATTGGCCTTTTCCGGCTGACCGGGAAACTGGAGCCCGCACTCGATCTTCAGCGGCGTCATCGCCTGCTGGAGCTTCAGCCCGAAGACGGGATGATGCACCGCCTTGGCCGGGTTGGCGTCTGGCGAAAGTTTTTCGTTCGGCTGGTTGTATTGGAGAAACACCGGCGGATCGTCGCGGGTCAGGTGGTGGATGGGGGAAACTTCCTGGCGCAGTTGTTTCATCCCGGGGGCGAGCACCTCGTCGATGGTCTTTACGCCGAACATCCGGGGCCAACCGCGATGCTTGGCGACCGATTCGCCCACCCATTTCCGGGCGAGGGGGAGGTCCAGTGTCGAGGCCGCGCCCACGCCGGCGACGCAAGTCAGTCGGGTGGACTGGCGCAGCACCGGGTCGTCACTGCCGGGGTCGGCCATCTCTTCGTGAAACGCCAACCACAGCGACATGATCCCGCCAGCAGAATTGCCGTAGGCTGCCACACGGCTTGGATCGATCCCCCACGCGTCCGCCTTACTGCGCAGAAACTGAACCGCGCGTGCCGCATCGTGGAACGGCGCCGGGAACGGGGCCTGGCTCACGTAGCGATAGTTGATCGACGCCACCGAGATGTTTGCCTTCCGGAATGCCTGCAGCGCGTTGGCTCGCAGTGCGCCCTTGTCGTTGACGCTCCAGCCGCCGCCGTGGATGAACACCACCAGCGGCGCAGGCGCATCGGTTGTCGCCCGCCAAAAATCGAGCCGATGCCGGGGATGATCGCCATACGCCACATCAGCCCGCGTCGGCTCCGGCAACGGGGCACGTTCCGTCCGCCCACCCTCCTGCCCGGAAACCGTCAAGGCAGCAGCCAACCAAATCGCGGCGACAGCGGATGTCGGAGAGGCGTTTTTTGTTCTCATGGTTTTTTCACGTATTGCTGCACCGGGCAGGAGAGCCAGCCGGTCACTTGGCCAAGCTGCACGCGGGCGCGGATGTAATAATGCAACCGGCCAAGATCCGCACCCTTGGTTTCCAGCGTAGCGGTGTAGTGGCCGTTGCGCTTGGCCAAGGGGGTGGTTTTCCACTCGGCGTTCTTGTGCGGCATGCGCTCGCGGCTGGCCGGGCCGGGCCACGGTTTTTCGCGGTAAAACGCATGGCAGAGTTCCACCGCCTCCACGCCCTTGGGCTGCTTGATGACGGCCCGGAAGCCAAGCGAGTTCTCCCCCGCCTCGACCACCGGTGGGCGCACGTCCGGCAGCGGGTCGCCGAAGAAGACGTGCCGCAGCCACAGGCGCATGGCCGCCACCTGCTGCGGCGCCAGCGCGGGATGCCCGCCGTTGGGATGCACGTAAATCCGCGCGTCGCCCCGGAGTTGCTCCATCACCAATCGCGCCTCGGTGGGATGGGCGTTGTGGTCGTTCGAGCCCAGGTTGAACATGATCGTGTCGTTGGCCAGGTCAGCCGGCTTAATTTTGAACTGCTCCACCAAATGTGGCGTGAGCGGCTCGCGCTCGGTGAGCTTGCGGAGCATCGTCGGCGAGGCAAACGGGATCGAGCCGGACGACACCACCGAGATGATGCGCGGGTCGAATTTCATCATCGCCCGCACGGCCAAGCCCCCCTTCGAGCCGCCGGCTAAAATCACCTTGTCGAATTTTTTCCCGAACACCGCCTCGGCCGCCGTCCATGCGCGCCACTTGGCCGTCATGATGCCGGCGAAGGAGACCACGTTCGCGTCGCCGGTCTTGCGAAACCGGTCGAAGGTGGCGTCCTGCCACTCGCGCTCCGAGTTCAAGCCGGTGCGCTTGGCGAACTCCCGCTGCACCGGGTTGGGCTTGAACACCAGCACCGGCACGCCGACACGCGCCGCCGTCTGCCGCCCGTAACCCTCCATCAACACGCCGGGAACCTTGCGCCAACTCACCACATGACTGACGAGGAACAGCTTGCCCCTGGCTGAGTCCGCCAGTTCCACCGGCACAAACAAATGCGCGTCATGCCACCAATCCTCATCCATGAAACGCTGGCTGAAAAACCGAAACACATAATGCCGAAGTGCCACTTCCCGGCTATCGACCTCAACCGTCTCCTCCCTGACGGACTTGCGCTCGAGCTGCAGCCCTTCCGGCGACTGCAGTGCGTTGAGGTCGACGCGCAACGGCGTTAGTTTTTCCAGCTTGGCTGACTGCGCAGGCTGAAGCGCACCGGCCAGCAAAACGAGGGATGTGAGTACGATTGGTTTCATGACAATAACTTGATGGAGACGATTCCGTGTTGGTTTGACGTTACAGTTTACTGAGCAGCCCCAGCAGCGCGGCGCGGATTTTTGGCGCGGCCTGCACCTCCAAATACGACGAGCGGGCGGGCCATGTCTCGTAGCCGCCCCATTCGTGTTGGCGCGGCGTGGGCAGGTAGCCGCGATAGCCGTTGGCCAGCTCAATGATGAACAACGGCCCCAGCCCGGCTTCCTGTTTCAGCGCGAGCCCGGTCTCGGCGAACATCTCGCACGGCACCGTTGCGATACGCAGTTCGCCAATGCGAAAAGCCTGCAGCGCCACCGGCACCTTGGCCGGGAACTTCGCCAGCGCGAGTGCTTCCTGCGCATAAATCACCGGGCGCGTCAGCCGCTTGGGGTCGGTAGCGTAGGCCAAGGTGCGCCGCGCCCAGACCAAGCGCTTGGCATCGGGCCGGCGCACGCCAAGCTGCAACTCGGTCGCCGCCACGGCCAACGGCGCGGTGGTGTGGTGACCGATATCGCCGGTCACTTTCACCACCTCGGCGGCGAGGTCGTCGGCCACGCACTGCATTTTCACCCAAGCCGGCAACCGCTCCGGCTTGGCGCTGAAATCGTTGATGCTCACGTCGCCGCTCGTGCCGTTGGACATCATGGCGACGAATGGCGGGTGCTGCCGGTCGGCCTTGAGCAACTTCTGCACACGGTCGGCGAACAGCCCGAAATAATCGGCACTGACATGCCCGGCCCGGTAGCCGCCGACGTAGTGCAGCCCGTAGTTGGCCAGCACCGCCAACGGCCGCCCATCGGCGTGCCGGACATCGAGCACCGACACCTGCGGATCAACCGGCCCGGCCGGCTTGAGCAGGTCGGTGCCGCGCGGCGGATTCATTTTCACCTCGTCGCTCCCGCCGCCAAACGGGTTGGCCGTGATCGCCCCCGGCTTCATGAACCAACGCCGGTTGTGCACGTGCTGCGGCGCGCTGCCGAATCCCCATCCGACCTTGGCCGGCGCGAGATGATGCCCCGCCCGCGTGATGCCGTCGGCGATGCGGCGGGCGACGAACTCCGCATACGCGCGATCCCTCGGCTCGGGATGAATCCCCACCATCGCCGGGGCGGCGTGCGTGTGCGTGGCGGCGATGAGAATGTTTTCCGGAGCCAAGCCTGTCGCCTCCCCGGCCAGTAACTTGGCGCGCGCCACCACCTCGCCGCCGAGCATTCGCATGTCGCAAATCGCGATAGCCAGGCGCGTCGCGCCGTCGTCGAGCACGAGGCAGCGCGCGTGCAGTTCATCGTGAATGTGAGTGACCGGCCCGCCCCGGGCGATCACGCCGCCGTTGGCGACTCCCAGCGCCGGGGTGATATCGACCACCGCCGCCCCGGCCCGCAATGGCTCCTCAGCAACCGCCCCGCCCAAGCCGAAAATTGCAAGGCACGACACCAAGGTTAAACGGAAGTTCATCGTGCCGCCGACCATGCGACACCCCGTCGTGCCGGGCAACGGCTTTTCTTTCCGGCTTGGGTGGCTTGCTTTAGATTGCGCCGAGCATGACTTCGACAAACGAACCGCTTGGCCAAGCGGACCGCACCGAGGGGGACATCAACCTCTCCGACCGCCGACTCGCCTGGCAACAGGCCAACGTGAACGACGCGACTCGCGAAACACTCGAGCGCGACTCGGCCGCCTTTCTGCATCAGTCACTCTCGTCGCCGTGCCTCACCGAGTTGACCGGTTGCGACGGCGTTTATCTGACCGATGCCGCCGGTCGGCGCATCATGGATTTTCACGGGAACAGCGCCCACCAAGTCGGCCACGCGCACCCGCGGGTCATCGAAGCGATCAAGCGGCAACTCGACGACTT
This sequence comes from Verrucomicrobiia bacterium, assembly GCA_963583225.1. Lineage (GTDB taxonomy): Bacteria > Verrucomicrobiota > Verrucomicrobiia > Limisphaerales > UBA1096 > UBA1096. Next base: position 3,915 of record CAUZVJ010000002.1, on the reverse strand, counting down.
GGCTTTCTGCCCGAGGCGCTTCACCAACCAACCGGCCATCGCCCTCGCCGAGCGCTTGGGCAAGCTCGCGCCGGGCAATCTGGCCAAGGTGCTGTTCGCGCCGGGCGGCACGGCGGCCATCGGCATCGCGATGAAACTCGCCCGCTACGCCACCGGCCGGCACAAGACGATCTCGATGCACGACTCGTTTCACGGCGCGTCGCTGGACGCCATCTCGATCGGCGGCGAGGCGCTGTTTCGCGACGGGCTTGGCCCGCTGCTGCCCGGCTGTTTTCACGTCGCTTGGCCAAGCGCGGCGGCGGACGCCGATGCCATCGAGAAAATCCTCGTCGATGAGGGCGACATCGGTGCCGTCATCGCCGAGCCGATGCGCTGCACCACGATCGACCGGCCGCCGGACGCGTATTGGTGCCGCGTGCGAAAGTTGTGCGACCGGCACGGCGCGTTGCTGGTCTTCGACGAAATCCCGCTGGCGCTGGGCCGCACCGGCCGGATGTTTTGCTGCGAGCACAGCGGCGTGACGCCGGACATCCTCGTGCTCGGCAAGGGCCTCGGCGGCGGCGTGATGCCGATGGCGGCGACGATCGCCCGGGCCGATCTCGACATCGTGCCACACCGTGCGCTTGGCCATTACACACACGAAAAAAGCCCGCTCGGTGCGGCGGCCGCGCTGGCCACGCTCGACGTGATCGAGTCGGAAAACCTACTCGAGCGCTCAAGTGAATTGGGAGCAGCAACACTCGGGCAGTTGCGCGAAATGCAGCAACGCCACGATGTCGTCACCGACGTGCGCGGCATCGGCCTCGCGATGGGAGTGGAGTTGAACAACCCCGACACCGCCGAGCGCATGCTGTACGACTGCCTCGAAAACGGTCTGAGCTTCAAGGTCTCCGGCGGCACCGTGCTCACTCTCACCCCACCGCTGACCATCACCGACGAGCAAATGGCCGAGGCTCTCACCACCCTCGACGCGGCACTTGGGCGGCTTTAGCGGGTGTGTTTGCGGGTGATTTGCATGAGTTGCTGCATTCGCTTGAGTGTTTTTTTGGCCCAGTCGCGCTTGCCCAGGTTGGTGTATTCGTTGGGGTCGGTTTTGTAGTCGTACAGTTCGATGCCGTGTTTGCCGTTGCCCCATTCGGTGTAGCGGTAGCGCTCGGTGCGGATGGTGTGGCCAAGCGGGCGAGGGCCTTTGTGGCCGGGGATTTTGCCCCGCGCGTTGGCCACGGTGAAGGCGGTTTGGCGCACCTTGGCCCTGGGGTTGTCCAGCACCGGCACGAGGCTTTCGCCCTTGAGATGGGACGGCTTGGCCAAGCCGCAGAGGTCGGCCAGCGTGGGGTAAAGGTCGGTCAACTCCGCGAGCGACGCCGACTTTTTGCCGGCGTTTTTCATGCCGGGAATGGAGAGAATCAATGGGACGCGGGCGCTGCCCTCGAACAGGTCGCCCTTCTGCCACAAACCGTGACGGCCAAGGTGGTAGCCGTGGTCGGAAAAGAAAACGACGATTGTGTTGTCGGCGAGTTTGAGACGGTCGAGCGCGTCGAGCAGTTTGCCGACGCAGGCGTCCATGAGCGTGATCGACGCGTAGTAGGCTTGGATGATTTCCCGGCGCTTGGCCAAGGTCAACTCGCGTTGGCCACCCCGGTCGGCGAGGGCGGCGGGCGGGATGTCGTCGCGGTCGCCGGGCTGCTCCATCACGGGATCAATCTTGTCGAGGGGGTACAGCTTGGCGTAGTGCGCCGGGGCGACGTATGGGGTGTGCGGCCGGAAGAAGCCCATTGCCAAAAAGAACGGCTTGCCGGTTTTGTCGGGGTGGTTTTGCTCGATCAACCGGATCGCCTCGAGTGCGCCTTTGCCATCGGTGTGATCTTCGTCACGGCTCTCGATGATGCGCCAACTCAGCGTGCCGCCGTACTTCCCCTTCCGCAACGTGGCGACCGGTTCGAGCTCGGTGCGGTCGATGCCGATCGGGTTGGCAACGGCGTTCCACGACGCTGCATCGTCCTCGCCGTCGGTGCCGATTTGCAGCGGCACGCCGTAGTGATAAATCTTGCCGACGCGCGCGGCGAAGTAGCCGTTGTTCATGAAATGCTGCGACAGCGTGGTGATGTTTGGGTGGCGCTTGCGGAAATCGCCGGCGTTGGAGAGCACGCCGGTTTGCTCCGGGTACAGCCCGGTCATGAGTGAGGCGCGGCTGGGATTGCAAACGGGGTACTGGCAGTAGGCCCGGTCGAAACGCATGCCGCGCCTGGCCAAGCGGTCGATGTTCGGCGACTGGACGAGTGGATGGCCGTAGCAGCCAAGGTCGTTGTTGAGGTCGTCCACGGCGATAAAAAGGATGTTCGGCTTGGCCTTGGCCGCCAGTTCCGGGTTGGCTAAGCAGAAAATGAGGAGTGCGGCAGCGAGAAAAAAAGGTCTTTTGCGGAATAACATGCACAAAAGGTAACGAAAACCGGGCGAATCTAAAGGTAATTCCCCTGCAATATTCACATGGATTTGGTCAAAAAAAAGTGTTTACACCCCGACGATGCAGATGCACCGTCTCCGCGTCCGAGGCTGGGCCGGCTCTCCGGCCCGCACCCCGATCATGAAATTAAAATATCGTTTGCAGGAGTTGCGCTGGGTAAGTGCGATCTTCCTTAGCTGCACTATGGCAAGCACGCTCGTTGGTCTGCCGGTTTTTCTCTACCACTTTGGCGGGCAAATTAACTGGTGGCTTCACTGTGTCATGTTCCTCGGGATGTTCATCGCATCCGGCCTGAGCATCACGCTGGGGTATCACCGGCTGTTCTCGCACTTGTCGTTCAAGGCCAAGTGGCCGGTGCGGCTGTTCACCCTCATCTTCGGTGCCACGGCGATGGAGAACTCCGCGCTCGAGTGGTGCTCGGATCATCGCCGCCATCACAAGCACACCGACGACGATGCAGATCCGTACAACATCCAGCTTGGCTTCCTCCACGCGCACATTGGCTGGGTGGTGTTCCGCCCGATCGGCGGTGACGTGCCGCTGACCAATGTCAAAGATCTCAAGGCCGACCCGCTGGTTCGGTGGCAGCACAAGTGGTGGGGGGTGATCGGGATCGTGGTCGGCTATGGTCTCCCGGCGCTCATCGGCTGGCTCGCCGAGGGTGGCATCGGCGTGGCGGCCGGACTGCTTATCAGTGGCGCGGCCCGGCAGGTCATGGTACATCACATGACCTTTTTCATTAACAGCCTCTGCCACACACTCGGCGGGCAACCGTACTCGAACCGTTGCTCCGCGAAGGACAGTTGGTTCATGTCGCTGTTCACCTTCGGCGAGGGCTACCACAATTTTCACCACGAGTTCTCACATGACTACCGCAACGGCGTGAAGCCGTGGCAGTTCGACCCCACCAAGTGGAGCATCCGCCTGCTGGAATTCGTTGGACTCACCTCGAATCTGCGCCGTGTCCCGAACGAGACCATCGACATCGCCGAGATTCGTGAAACCGAGCGTCGGCTCGACGAGCGGCTTTCCGCACACAAAGAAACGATCTGCGAAAAAGCCCAGCGCCTGTTCACCGAGGCGCAGGAAGAACTCACCGCAGCTCAGCAAGTCTGGGAAAAATCCAAAAAAGAATACGCCCTCGCACTGCGCCAACAGATCGATTCGACCAGGGAGCAAGTGAGCGAACTGCAACAGCAACTGGAGCAGTCCGTGCTGGAACTGCGCCAAGCCATCCGCGACTGGCACGACGCCCACCAAGGGCTCGTCCTGCAGCTTGCCTAGCCCAGCGCTTGGCCAATTTCATTCTGCAAGACGGCGCCTCACGCGCCGTTTTTGTTTTTCGGCCTTGGCCAAGCGCGACAACGGGTTTGCCTCCGCCCTGCCCTTCGTTCACCATCCCGCCACGACAACGTTTTCATGAAACCCAGTCACTTCATCAACACTATCGT
>CAUZVJ010000001.1:0-26764 GCA_963583225.1 Verrucomicrobiia bacterium | reverse complement strand
CATGCGTACGCCCATGCCTGCGGCGAGTATGATCGCGCTTGGAACTACGGTATTAATCATATTTTTTACCACTACACTCGTTTGCCGACCCACTCGGTCTGATCAACACGGGTGGCAGTAGGCAGAATCAGACGCCAATCCTTAATCAAGCGTTGCTTGAAAGGGTTTTTCAGCTGGATTGGCGGATATACTCAAAATCCCGGTGATTCTCGGTATCAACAGGGTTCGTTGAATAACAATCCCTCAACGAGAACAGAGATTCCCAGCAAGCAGCAATATACAGACAAACAGCACAGGTGCAAGCCCGGAAAATTTGTATTTGTAATGCAGGCAATTCTGGTAACATGGAAGTCGCAGAGGATGTGAATGCGAAGACCAAGAATAACCAGACACCACCAGATTTTGCCGTCCGATTCAAACGGACCGAAACCGCCGAGCTTCCCCGGGAATCCAGTGGCAAAACGGGTTAAGCCATGAAAACTATTGGAAAACCGGTTGAAACCGTTGCCGAAGCTGCAAAGGCAGAACCACCGAAAGCCAAAGTTGAAGCATCAGGCGTCACAATTCATCAAGCTGCCAGTTTGGAAAACATCGGAGCCGTCAAACAACACTTGGCTGGTGGCGCGGATGTGAATGCGAAAAATGTTGATGGATGGACTCCTTTGCATGAAGCGGCTTTTGGAGGTCGCAAGGAAATCGTCGAACTGCTTATCTCCAATGGCGCGGATGTGAATGCGAAGGGCGAGAGCGGGCGAACACCGCAGGATTTGGCCACCCAGAGCAAATGCAACCTCGAAACCGCCGATCTCCTCCGCAAACACGGCGGCAAAACCAAGAAGGAACTTGAAGCCGTCGGACGCTAACGCACTCACTAACCTGCCTGAATCCCTGTCGTATCGAGCCACGCCAACCATCGATTCAGTTAATGTACCCATTGATTTTATCAATGAACGATATCGAGAAGTTGTATGCTAATTTATTCACTGAACTGCGGGAAACCGCCAGCGAAAGGCAAACAATGAAAAAAATAATCACATCAATAGCAGTCGCCCTCCTGATGGGGTGCATGACGCCTGTTGATTACGGCAAGCCGCGTCCGCTGAAGGAGGGGGAAGCGGCATCCCTTGACTTTGTTGGGGCTTGATCGGCTTGGCCAAGCGCTTAGATTTTAGATAAAAGGGTTGGTGCCGCGTGTGACAGCACCAACCCCTGTTAGCTCAACAAACGAGATGGCCAATTGATGTTTGACGATTACTCCCCACTTGCTAGCGTTTGCCGAGATTCAACCTATGAAAAACATAATCTTAACAACAATCGCAGCCGTGCTGTTGGTGGGGTGTGCAACGATGTTGCCGCCAGACTACTCACTTTCATATGCTATAAAAAAAGGAGATATTGAAACTGTCAAACAGCGCTTGGATGCGAGTGCTGATGTAAATGCGCCGATTCCGAGTAGGAAGAGTAGTTCTGAAGTCGTTACTGCCGGCGTGTTGACTGGTGTTTTTCTTGCCTCAACTGGCGGCATGGGTGGCGGCGGTTTTGCTGGAGGCCGAAAAACTATTCTTCCTTTGCGTTTGGCGGCCGAGTGTGGTCGTAAGGAAATCGCCGAACTACTTATAGCCAAAGGGGCGGACGTGAATGTGAAGGATTTTACTGATTTGACTCTTTTGCATTTTGCGGCTCGAAAAGATCACCACGAAGTCGCTGAACTGCTAATTGCCAATAGCGCGGATGTGAATGCGAAGGATAAGTCTGCCGCCACACCACTTGGCGGGGCCATCAGGCGCAAGCATACACAACTCGCCAACCTCCTCCGCAAACACGGCGGCAAGACCGGAGCCGAACTCGAAGCAGCGGGCCGCTGACTCAATCACCAACCCGCCTGAATCCCTGTCAGCTACCGTAAACACGGTGGCAGGACGCCCAAGCTGCGGCGACCGAATATCCCGCAGGGATTTCGTCTTGCAGCCCAAGGTTTGAAACGCAGTTTCTACCTTGGGTGAACGGGGTAACATATAAAACCCTGAATGGGTTTCGTTTGTGAAATGATACGCAACGGCTGGTGCGCAACCCCGTCAGGGTTGGTTCGATATTCTGACATTTTCCCAAGGTAGCATTCTTTTGAATGCAACCGTTGGGCTACGGGACGGAATCCCGTTGGGATTCTTCCCCGGGCCGTTGCACAAAGAATGATTCCGTAGCGTGTTGAGTGTGCGTGCCGCTTGGCCAAGCGCTTGGCCGGGCTACTTCAAATGGCGGTCGGCGAAGTTTAGGTATTGCTCCCAGTCGAAGTCGGTGACGTCGTGTTTGCCGGTGCGGAGGTGGTAGCCGATGTGGTGGCCAACGGGGTGGTCGGCTTTCGGGTGGCTGTCCACGCCGACACCTTCGAGCCCGAACAATTTGTACACGGGGCCAGCATGGTAGCCGGAGAGGAATTCGCCCTTGGGGTCGGCCCACGGATCGCCGGTGGCGCTGGCAATGTAAACGGGCCTCGGCGCGGCCAGTGCGATGAGCATGTGCTGATCGACCGGTAGGTCGTTAATGCGGTCGTTGTATTGGGTGAAGTTATCACAGAACCAGTGGGGGAAACTGGTGTTGATGCGCTTGACCGTCTCGCCGAACTCGCGCCGGCTCAGGGCCGCGCCGCCGCAGCCGGAGTCGTTCGAGATAACAAGAGCGAACCGCTCGTCCTGTGCGCCGGCCCAGAGGGAGGTTTTGCCGAGGCGCGAGTGGCCCATGACGGCGACTTTTTTGGCGTTGATGTCGCGGTCGGTCTCGAGGTAGTCGAGGCACCGGCTCAGTCCCCACGCCCAGGCGGAGATGCTGCCCCACTCGTCCGGCTTCGGCTTGGAGTAGAGGCGGTGGATGCCGTTGGCAAAGCTGTCGTCGTAGTCGGGATCGATGTCGCCGTAATAAATGGTGGCCAGGGCGTAGCCGCGCTTGAGGATTTTCTCGACGGCCCATCGGGAGCGGCGCGATCCCCGTGAGCGTTCGTCGGCGCGGTTGTTTTCGATACCCCAATCCTTGCTGTTACGCACCCAGCTGCGGGTGATGGAAATGCCGGGGTCAGGGTGGATGGTGTGGTTGCCGACGAAGTTAATCGTGAGAAATGCAGGCACGGGGCCGTCGGTGTTTTTTGGCAGATAAATCAGCAGAGTGGCCTCGGGGGTTTCCTCCTTGCGGGCGAAGGTGATGAGCACTTCGCGCCGGATCGCTTGGCCGCCCAGAGCGGTGGGGTCATTTTGGATGATTTTGAATTTGAGTCCGCTTGGCTTGCCCGGACTGCGGCCGTAAACATGTTTCCGGAAAAGCTCGAGCACCTCCGGCCGACGTTTCTCCGTCCAATCTCTTGCCGATTTGACCTTGGTGCCGTCCTGCAGGGTGAGCGGGTCGGGGAGGTCGTATTTCGGCACCTTGGCCTCGTCGTAATTTGCGGCGGGGAGGGGGGGGTCGCTCATGGTGAGTGCTGTCAGGGTGGCGATGGCCAACGACAATCGGCGGTCCGGCCAGAGGTTTGTCATGCGCGGCATCCAAGCCAAGCGGAGCCGAAGATGCAAGAACGGAGTGACACCCTTGGCTTGCGGTTCGCGGTTTTCATCGGGACGCAGATGAACGCTGATTTCAGGATGGGCAGGCTTTTGAATTTGATCATGAAAACCCTGTTTATCCTGTAAATCCGTGTCCCATGCAAAACCGGCCAGTGAGCGGGCACAAGAACTGAAAACTTGAAACGGGTAATTTAAAACTCATTTTTCAGCATTTTTGTGCCGTGAAACGGGGTATTCACTTGACGGTTAGCGCACCCAAACCGTAGGCTTTTTCGTTTAGGCGCTATTCATGTTAGGCAGTTTTAAGAGCCTGTTTTCCAACGATATTGGAATCGATCTGGGCACAGCCAACTCCCTCGTTTATGTTCGAGACAGGGGGATTGTGCTGCGTGAACCGTCGGTGGTGGCCATCGAGGCCGGGATGACCACCGTGTTGGCGGTGGGCACGGAGGCGAAACGGATGCTTGGCCGCACGCCGGGCAACATCGTGGCCATCCGTCCAATGAAGGACGGGGTCATCGCCGATTTCGAGATCACCGAGGCGATGTTGCGGAACTTCATCCAGAAGGTTCACAACCGCAAATTGATCGCACCCCGCGTGGTGGTGGCTGTGCCGTCGGGAATCACCGAGGTGGAAAAACGGGCAGTGAAAGATTCGGCTATTCACGCCGGAGCGAGGGAAGTGTACCTGATCGAGCAACCGATGGCTGCGGCGATCGGCGTGGGGCTTCCGGTGCATGAGCCCACCGGCAACATGATAGTGGATATTGGCGGTGGCACCTGCGAGATTGCGATAATCTCGCTCGCAGGAATTGTGTTTAGCCGCAGTTTGCGTGTCGGCGGTGATGAGTTTGACGACACGATCATATCCTACATGAAGCGTGCCTATAATTTGATGATAGGCGAACGCACGGCGGAGGAAATCAAGATCACGATCGGTTCAGCGTACCCGCTCGAGGAGGAGCTTTCGATGGACGTGAAGGGCAGAGACCTGAGCGTAGGCTTGCCGCGAATCATGGCGGTTCGTTCCGAGGAAATCCGGGAGGCTTTGAAAGAGCCGCTGAACAACATACTTGAGTCCATCCGCTTGACGCTGGAAAGGTGTCCCCCCGAGCTTTCGGCCGACTTGGTCGATCGCGGCATTGTTGTCGCGGGTGGCGGTGCCCTCTTGAGGGGCATTGACCAATTGATCGCCGAGGAGACCGGGCTACCGGTACACATCGCGGACTCTCCATTGACGGCCGTGGCCGAGGGGACGGGGCGGGTGTTGCAGGAGTTGCAGTTCCTGCGGCGGGTGGCTTCCTCCAGCGGAGAGTAGCGTGCGTTCGTTCCGTTGCGTGACGGGATGAAACGATTTTTTTACAGATCGCAGCAGACAGCGGTCGGGGCAGTTCTCCTGACTGTGTTCCTGCTGTTGGTGATGCCAGAGGGCGCCCGGGCACGGCTCAAGTCGGCCATCGGGGGGCTCTTCCTTCCCGTGATCGGCATCAGCACCACCGGCCAGGTTGCCTTGGAGTCGCTTGGCCAACTGGGTGCCACTGATGCTGAATCGTTCCCCACAAACCAAGCGCTTGGCCAAGCGGCGGGAGCGCCACCAACGCCGGCCGAGCTGCAACTCGACAATGAGCGGCTCGCCGAGGAGAACCGGCAACTGCGCGAGGCGGTGGAGTGGGAGCGGCGCATCCCGTGGGAAACCAAGCTCGCGCGGGTGGTCGGGCGCGACCCGTTCAACTGGTGGCGGCGGATCAAGATCAACCTTGGCAGCAACAAGGGAGTGCAGTTCAACCAGCCGGTCATCTCGACCCAGGGACAGTTGGTCGGGCGTATTTCGGAGGTGGGACCGCTGACATCGTGGGTGTTGCTGGTCGGCGATCCCAACTGCAAATTTTCGGCGCTGATCAAGGAGTCACGAAGCCAAGGGGGGATAGTTTCGCCACGGAAATACAGCGCCGACCCGAGAGTGGTGGAGTTGACCTACCTGCCGAACGACGTCGAGTTGCGGCCGGGCCAAGCGGTGGTCACCAGCGGGTTGGGTGGAGGTTTCCCGAAGGAAATCCCGGTTGGCCAAGTGGTGGATTCGTGGGTGTCGAAGAACGGACTTTACGTGGAGGCCCGAGTGAAGATGCACGCCAACCTAAACCAACTCGAGGCCGTCCGGGTGTTGACCCGTTTTTGAACAAGCAACGTGACCGGGAGAATCAACAAAACGCTGGGGCTGCTGATCGGGGCTTATCTGCTTGTTTTTTTGCAGTCCCATTGGCAGGGGCCAAGGTTGTGGCTGGGGTTTCAGCCGGACCTGACGCCGGCGCTGCTGGTGTGCGCCGGGTTGACGCTGGGCGCCGGGCAGGTGAGCACCTCGGCCATGCTGACGGGGCTGTGGCTCGACAGCCTGTCGGCCAATCCGCTGGGGCTGAGTGTGCTGCCGTTGTTCGTCGTCGGGTGGGTCGTTTTCACTTTTCGCGAACTGATTTTGAGGGATGAACTCGTGGCGCAATTTTATCTCGGAACTGCTGCAGGTGCTGCGGTGCCGGTGTTTCAGGTGTGGTTGCTGTGGTTGATAGGCGCCACTCCGTTGATCGGTTGGGAGATGGGTGTTTGGTGGCTCATCAACGCGCTGCTTTGCGGCGCGGCCGTGCCGTTGTTCGCGCGCTTGGCCAAGCTGCTCGACCGGTGGTTTTCGCACCCGTTGCATGACCCGAACCGTTGGCCCAACGAGAACCGCCAGATCGTGCGGAGCAAGCATTAGTCGAGACAGGAACCGTGTTTGTATTTGACCAGTTACGCAGCAGGGAGATCCCGATCAGGGTGATGACGGCGTTCATCCTGTGTTGCATGTTGCTGCTGACGGTGAGTCTCTGGCACTTGCAGGTGTCAGCCGGCAACGATTACCGGGATCGCCAGGAAAACCAATCGATCCGCGCCGTGCGCCTCCCGGCCACCCGGGGCCGTATTCTGGACCGCCACCAGCAACCGCTGGCGATGAACCGGCTGCGGTTCGACGTGCACATGTACATCGATGAATTGCGGCCGCTGTTTTACACCCACTACATGCGCCTGAAAGCCGGACGCCGGATGAGCCGGGCTGAGCAGGATGAACTGGGGAGGAAGGCTCGCTACCAGGTCGTGAGCAACCTGACCATGCAGGTGAGCCTGCGCCTTGGCCAACCGCTGGTTCTCGACAGCGAAAAATTCCACAACCACTACTACAAGCGCCGCTACACGCCGATGGCCGTGATACATGATCTTTCGCCCACACAAGTGGCGCGGTTCATCGAGCAGATTCACACGGTGCCGGGGGTGGGCTTGTCCGTCAACCCGGTGCGAACCTATCCCAACGGCGACATGGCGTTTCACACGCTGGGTTATTTGCGGCGCGACGACGACCCGGACAGTGGCCGGGAGATTCCGTTCCGGTTTCGCTATCGGCTGCCGGACTACATCGGTGTTGACGGGCTGGAGGGGATTTATGACGGCCTGTTGCGCGGGGAGGCCGGGGCCAAGACAATCCGCGTCAACAACATCAGTTACCGAACCAGCGAGGAGGTCTGGGCCTGGCCGGAGTCGGGCTACGACATGGAACTTTCCATCGACCGCGACATCCAGTTGGCCGCCGAGGCGGAGCTCCAGGCCAACGGGCCTGAGACTCGCGGGGCAGTGGTGGTGATGGAACCGAACACCGGCGACCTGCTGGCGCTGGTGTCCCTGCCGGGGTTCGATTCCAACAAGTTTATCTCCGGGTTTTCGCATGCGGAGATTACCCGGTTGAACGACGAGCGGCTCAACCGCTGGCTCAACCGGGCGACCGGCAGCGGCGGCGTGGCTTATCCGCCTGGCTCCATTTTCAAGCTCATTTCCGCCGTGGCCTACCTTGAGGAGGGGCTGATTGACCCGGCAGAGGAAGTTTACAATCCTGGTTTTTTCCGGGATCAGCGTCTTTACCCCAACTACTCGCTGGACGACACCGCGCCGCCGGGCGACTACAATTTTATCCGGGCGTTCAAGCGATCGAGCAACACCTACTTCATTCGCCACGCGTTGACGCCCGATGGCCGGACCGACCAGTGGCGGCAGGGAAAGCGCATACTGCTCGACTGGGGGAATCGTTTCCGGCTTGGCCAAAAGACCCTCGCCAAGCTGCCCGGCGGCTTGCCCAGTCCTATCCGCGAGAGTGGCGGCTATTTTCCCGCCCGAGGCAATGAGTTCAAAAAGAAGGATCAATTTGGGGATCGCATACGCTGGGCACCGGGGGACGTGGCCAATCTCTGCATTGGGCAGGGCGAGATCACCGTGACCCCGTTGCAGATGGCAGTGATGACTGCGGCGGTGGCCAACGGCGGGAAGGTGTTGCAGCCGCGCTTGGTCACGCGGGTGGACTCGCGGCAAGCCTTTGGCCAAGCGCAGAACCAAGTAATACCGGTGAAGGTACTCGACGACCTGAACCTGAAGCCGGAAACCGTTGACTTGATGCACAAGGCGATGCTGGCCGACGTGGCCGACCGCGACGGCAGCGGTCGAGCGGCGTGGGTGCTCGGCTTGGCCATCGGGGGCAAAACCGGCACGGCGCAGAAGATGGTGCCCACTGGGAAATTTCATCCCCGGAGCGGCGTGCGACTGTTCCGCACCGATCACATCACTTGGTTTGTGTCGTTTGCGCCGGTGGAGTCGCCACGGTATGTCGTGGTGGTGATGGTGGAGAGCGGCGAGTCGGGTGCCAGCACCTGTGCCCCGATCGCCGGACGGATTTATCGCGCGATACATGATCTGGAACGCCAGCGGAAGAAAGGAGGGCCACGTTTGGCCAAGCGGTAATGGAACCAATCTTGCTCCATATCCGCAAGTTGCGGGTCGATTGGCTGATGTTTGGCGCCGTGATCGGCTTAATGGTTTTCGGAGGAGCCTTTGTGCTCAGCGCGGCGATCGACCAGTATGAGATCGAGCCGCTGCTGAACACCTACTTTTTTCGGCAGGTGGTCTTTTACGGGGTGGGCCTGGCCTTGGCTGTCCTGTTCGTGGTGGTGGACTATCACCGCTTGGCCGGCTGGGCGCGTCCCGCCTACTGGGTGACGATTCTGCTGCTACTGCTGGTGCTGATCCCGGGGATCGGCGAGGTGCGCCACGGGGCCCGCCGCTGGTTTGATTTGGGGGTCACCTTAATTCAGCCCTCGGAATTTGCGAAATTAGGGTTTATATTCGCCTTGGCCGATTTTTTGACGCGGCCCAACGAGGAGATGTTGATGCCGGGGGTGTTCCTTAAAGCCCTCGGGATGACTGCACTGCCATTCATATTGATATTAAAAGAGCCGGATTTGGGCTCATCGCTGGTGTTTTTCCCGATCGGGATCGCGATGATGTTCATCGCCGGGGTACCACTGCGGTTCCTTGGGAAATTCCTCGGGGCCTCGGCAGTCGTGGTGTTGTTTGTCGTCATCAACGCACTTTACTTTCCAGCAGACTGGCGAATCTCACTGCAGGAATACCAGCGCCAACGGTTGTTGGTTTACTTTCACAAGGATTTTGCTCCGCCGAACGCCACCCCGGCGGAGCGCAAGGCCGCCCGTGCATTGCAGCGAGAGCGCACGCACAACATACGGCAGGCCGAGATTTCCGTAGGCTCGGGAGGGTTGACCGGAAAAGGGTGGGGACAGGGGCCGCAGACCCGCTTGGGCTATCTGCCCAGGGGCGTGGCTCACAACGACTTTATCTTCTCCGTGATCGCGGAGGAGACAGGGTTTTTGGGCAGCATGGCAGTGCTGGTGTTATACACCGTCATCCTTTTAAAGGGGATGCAGATCGCAGCCCTGGCGAGAGATCGCCTGGGCAAATTGTTGGCAGTAGGAGTCGTGACTCTCATTTTTTGCCACGTCTTTGTGAACATCGGCATGCACCTGAGGTTGATGCCGGTGACGGGAATACCGTTGCCGCTGTTGAGCTATGGCGGATCATCCGTTTTAAGCTCGCTGATCGCCATCGCCATCCTGCAAAACATACAACTACACAGAAACAAATACTAAGATATCATGGCAGAGAAAAAAGCATTTGGCCGCGGCAGAAAACGTGGCATGTCATTCAAGCCCTCGGGCGGCCGAAACCGCAGACCGGATCGCACCAGCCTCAGGGCCCGTGCGAATGTTGAAACCATACAAACGCCACAGGACGAGATCTACGACACACGGCAGCATCACAGTGAGATTGTGCGCGCCGAGAACAAGGCGCACGGACTGCCGCCAGACACCGACCTCGAGTCTGCCAAGGGGCAGCGGCAACTCACCAACGAGCCGGTGGACGGCGAAACCCCGGCACAAGAGGAATCGCCACAGCAGGACGGCCAGCATCCGGCTGAGTTTGTCCCGGTAGAACTGCCGGAAGAACCGGCCGGATCCGTCAAGGAGAAGGTGCAGCGCAGTGCGAAAAAATTCGTCAGCAAGGTCAAGGGCGTGTTCCGCCCCATCAAGCACAGCCACAAGGAGGTGCTCATCAATGCCGAGTCGCTCGAGACACGGGTGGCGGTGACCGTCAAGGGCCAACTCGAGAACCTGACCATCGAGCGCGTCGACAATCTGCGGATGGTCGGGAGCATTTACAAGGGCAGAATCCGCAACCTGGAGGACGGTCTCAAGGCGGCTTTTGTGGATATCGGTTTCGAGAAAAACGCCTTTTTGCACTACTGGGACATCATTCCCAGCCCGCTGGATTCCTCCTACGACGTGGTGGACCGGGACAGGCGCAAAAAGGATCAACCGAAGATCACCAACAAGGACATCCCGAAGAAATACCCTTCCGGCACGGAGTTGACGGTGCAAGTCACCAAGGGGCCGATCGGAACCAAGGGGCCGCGCGTGACAACGAATGTCCTGTTGCCGGGGCGCTATCTGGTCCTGCTGCCCAACTCTGAGCAGTCCGGTGTTTCCCGGAAAATCGAAAACCGTGAGGAACGGGCGCGACTCAAGAAAATCGTCCGCGAACTCAACGTTCCAGACGGCATGGGGGTGATCATCCGCACAGCTGGGCAGGGCCAGCGCAAGGCATATTTCATCCGTGACCTGGCCATTCTGCTTCAAACTTGGGATGGGATCACTGACAGGGTGAAAAACCAGAAGGCGGGCACCTGCGTTTTTGAGGAGCCCGACCTGATCGAGCGCACGGTCCGCGATTTTTTGACTGAGGACGTTGAGCGCATCGTCGTCGATAATGCGGCAGAAGCGGAGAGGGTCAGAAAACTGATCGGCCGCATCTCCAAGCGGGCACTGGACAAGGTGCAGCGTTATTCCTACTCGGAGCCGATATTTGACCGGTTCGGGGTCACGCGCCAGCTTGAGACAGCCTACACTCGCAAGGTGATGCTGCCCAGTGGCGGGTACATCATCATCGACGAAACCGAGGCGCTGGTGGCAATCGACGTGAACACCGGCAGCCACCGGCACAGGGATAACAACAAAAAGGAAAAAGACAAGACACTGCTCCATGTGAACCTCGAGGCGGCGGAGGAGGTTTGCCGGCAACTCCGGCTCCGCAACATCGGGGGGCTGATCGTGCTGGATTTCATCGACATGAAATCATCGCGCGACCGGCGTGATGTGTTTAACCGCGTGCGCGACGGCCTGCGGAAGGACAAGGCCAAGTCGCACATGCTGCCGATCTCCGACCTTGGCCTGATGGAGATGACGCGCCAGCGCCAGTCCGAGAGCGTACGCGATTCCGCCTACGGAGACTGCGAACACTGCAGCGGCCGTGGCAAACTCAAGAGCCCGTTGACCATGAGCGTGGAGATCCAGCGCAAGCTCAGTGAGATCATCAAGAAACGGGACAAGCTCAAGCAGCGCCGCGAGGAGGAGTCCGACTTCAAGCTCCGGGTCAATGTCCACGCAAGTGTGCTGGACCGGCTTCGCAATGAGGATGAGGACATCTTCATCGACATGGAGAAACGCTACCTTGTGAAAATCTCGTTCCGCGCTGAGCCGGAGCTTCACCCGGAGGAATTCGAGGTGTTCGACGTCACCACCGACAAGCGCTTGGCCAGGGTGGAACGGTAAACCGCCAACTTTTCCCCAAGGCGTTCACCCCGTGGTGGACGCCTTTTTTGTGCTTGGCCAAGCGCTTGGCAGCCTACAGCTGGTTCACAGAGATCACCCGGATCACCTCTTCCAGGCTGGTGATACCGCGCTGAACCTTGGCCACGGCGTTCTGCCAGAGGGTGATCATTCCCTGCTCAATCGCTATGTCGTGCAGCTTGCTGGTTCGCAGTTTCTGGATGACCCCTTCCCGAACGAGCTCACTCGAATTAAGCAACTCGGTCACGGCCACCCTGCCATGATAGCCGGTCTGGGAGCAGGCGTCACAACCGGCACCGGTGTAAAAGGCTGTCTCTTCCACGAAATCCCCGGGCAGCAGTGAGAGGTGCTCGGGGTTGGGCTGGTCTTCGGTTTTGCAGTGGGGGCAGATCGTGCGCAAAAGACGCAGGCCAAGCACCCCCGTGATGCTGGACGCCAACAGGAACGGCTCGATGTCCATGTTGATGAGTCGGGCGTAAACACCGGCGGTGCTGTCGCTGTGGATGGTGCTGATGACCAAGTGCCCGGTCAAGCCGGCCTGCACGGCAATGGCGGCGGTTTCCGGGTCGCGTATCTCCCCGATCATGATCGCCTCCGGGTCCTGACGCATGAGTGAACGGAGCGCCATCGGATAGGTGAATCCGCGGGAGTTGCTGATTTGCGACTGGCTGATCATTGGCAGGTTGAATTCCACCGGATCCTCCACCGTGCTGATGCTGATGGTTGGGCCGTGGGCGTCAATCAGGTGGCACAGCGCGGAGTAGATCGCCGTGGTTTTTCCCGAGCCGGTCGGGCCGTTCAACAGGATGAGACCGCTGGGCTGGCGGATCAATTTTTTGAAGCTCTCAATCGTGTCCGACTCGAAGCCGAGTGTCTCGAGATCGAAACTGCGGTTTTGCGGGTCGAACAACCGGATGACTATTTTCTCGCCGCGAACCGTGGGAAAGATGGAGACGCGCAATTCCACGTTGCCGTACTCGGGACTGGCCGGGGCGCGACCTTCCTGGGGCAGTTCCGTCTCGTAGGTGACCAGGTCTGCCATGACCTTGAGGCGCCCTGCGATGCGGTCGAGGAACTCGTGGGGCAGATGCGTGAGTTCACGCAGGATGCCCGATATTCGCAGCCGGATGGGGAGCGTGCTTTCCCAGGCCTCGATGTGGATGTCGCTGGCTTTCTGGTGAACCGCGTCGAGGATGATGTTGTTGACGAGAACCGCGATGTCGATCTGCTCGAACGATTTGACGGCCCGTATGTACGTCGAGGTCAGATCCATGGTTGCGGGATTGGTAACCGCTGCGTCTCTGCAGGTCACCTTCTTTTTGCAGCTTCACCCCCCGATGAGGCTCATCGTGCGGGCCGGCTGCACAAAGTCGGGCTCGTTGATTCGGTGGCCCGGTTCTTTCCGGAGGACGATTCGCTGCAACTGGGCCGCCAACTCCGCAGTGCCACATCCGTCCCGCAGGGACGGCTTGAGGTCGTGCTCGTGGTGGCTGAACAGGCAGGTGCGGATCTTGCCGTCAGCCGTGAGCCGGATGCGGTTGCAGTTTCCGCAAAAAGGTTGCGTGACTGGGGCGATGATTCCGATCTCGGCCGCCCCTTGGCCAAGCGACCAGCGGGTGGATGTCCCGGAGGGGTTGTCGGCGGGGAGGCGGGTGAGTGGGTATTTGGACTGGATTCGCCCGGCAATCTCGTCGCCAGAGACGACATGATCCCGTTGCCAAGCCTGCCGGGAGTCCAGCGGCATGAACTCGATGAAGCGCATGACGATATCCTCATCCATGGCAAACTTGGCCAAGCGCACGATCTCGTGCTCATTGAGTCCGCGGATGATCACGGCATTGACCTTCACGGGGGTGAGGCCAAGCGACTTGGCCAGGCGGATCGACTTGAGCACTTCCGCCAGCCCATCACGCCCGGTGATTTTTTTGAAGTTGTCCCTGTCAAGCGAGTCGAGGCTGAGGGTCACCCGGCCCAGTCCGGCCTCCTTGAGGCGCTTGGCCAAGCGGGGGAATTGGGTGCCGTTGGTGGTCAGCGACAGGTCGCGGATCGAGTCGATGGCGGCGATTTGTGAAATCAGCGACTCGACACCCCGGCGAAGCAACGGTTCGCCACCGGTAATCCGAATCTTGTTGACGCCAAGCGATGCCGCCACGCGGGCGACACGGGAGATCTCCTCAAACGACAGGATTTGGGATCGGGGTTTCCACAGATAGGGCAACTTGCCCGGTATCGGCGCGGGTCTTTTCGCCCCCGTGGCGACGGGTTGATAAAAATTGGCGGCTTCCTCGGTTTCAGGAAGACAGTAAACGCAGTTGAAGTTGCAGCGATCCGTGATGCTGATTCGCAGGTCGCGTATGACGCGGTTGTGAGAGTCCTGAAGAACCCCGGGGCGGCTCATGGGGTGGCCTCGTTGGGGGGAGAATTGGTCTCGGCCGGGACAATTTTCACGGTGCCATCCCTCCGAATTTCCACATTGAGGTCGGCATTGGTCGAATCCGTCGGTTGTTTTTGTTTTTTGCTCATGCTCATGAGGCGGGCACCGCCTTTTTTGCGCGCGCCGCCGTAGAAACCGCGGCGGAGCCACTCGA
Source organism: Verrucomicrobiia bacterium (assembly GCA_963583225.1). Classification (GTDB taxonomy): domain Bacteria; phylum Verrucomicrobiota; class Verrucomicrobiia; order Limisphaerales; family UBA1096; genus UBA1096. Next base: position 12,580 of record CAUZVJ010000001.1, on the reverse strand, counting down.
GTTTCTTGGAGGCCATGAGCTCCACCTGCAACTGCTGGACCTTCCGCCGCAGCACGACGATGTCTTGGAACTGCTTCTCCAGTTCAGCTTTCTCGGCGATCAATTTGTCCCGTTCCCTCAGGAGGTGATCGCGGTCATTCTCGCTGGACTCAAGGCGGCGGCTGATGTCTTCGATGGCCAAATCCTTGGTGGCCATTTCGCTGTTGAGATTCCTGATCTGCGAGTCGTAATCGCGGTTTTTATTTTGGGCCGTTTGGAGTTCGCCGTTGAGGGCGCTGATTTTTTCGTCCTTGGCGGCGAGTTCCTGTGCGGCCTTGCCAACGAACGTCTCGTATTCGGCGACTTTCATATCGTACTTGGTGTTAAAGTTCGCCAACTGGATTCTTGATTCCTTGATCGTGGTGTCTAGCTTTTGCGTGAGGTCAGCCTTGGCGGTTTCCAAAGTCGCCTTTTCAGATTCCAACCCTTTAATTTTCTCCTCTTTCTCTGTGATCACAGCCTCTTTCTCTGTGATCACAGTCTCTTTCTCTTTGATTATTTGAGACAGGAAAATAGCCGAGCCCGCTCCCGCCAAGAGCGCGATTACCGCAAAAATGATCAAACCTTTGCCTTTCATAGTGCGGAAACAATGGCGCAACTCTCCCGGCAAGGCAAACCTTAATTTGTGTGGTTTCTTCCATTTTCCCGATTTTTGTGTATTTTTTTCCCGTGCTCATTCCGGACAAAATCCCGTGATGATCCTGTCCAAAGCTACACTGTTCCTCGATGCGATCCTTCCCCTGCACATCTTTGAGCCTCGCTACCGGAGGATGCTGTCGGACGCGCTAGAATCCCACCGGATGCTCGCCATCGCCCTGCGGAGGCCGGGTAGCAGTCGGGAAGCCCCATGCCGGTGGCTTGCCTGGGGGTCGTTAGGGTTTGTGTGGGGGCGCCTGACGGGACTTCGAACCTTCTCCTCCTTGGCTTGAAGAGGATTCAGTGTATCAAAACGCGGTTGTTGAATGTCTCCCATTTCCAGTCGATGGAAATGGAGCGCGAGTAGTGAGCTTGGCCAAGCGCTTGGCTAGAACTGCACGATCCGGATGTGGCTGATGTCCGGGTCGGCCTCGAGTTCGGCGAGGCAGTCGGCGCTTGGCACGCTGTCGATGTTCAGCGCGGTCAGGGCCTGGCCGCCTTCGCGGTCGCGGCCGAGGCTCATGTTGGCGATGTTGACGCCGTGTTTGCCGAGTACGCTGCCCAAGTGGCCCACGATGCCGGGGCGATCCTTGTTGCTCATCATGAACAGGATGCCTTCCGGGACGATCTCGACCGGCTGGCTGTTGAGGCGGACGATGCGCGGATGTTGCGCCAGCCCGAAAAACGATCCGCCGACGGACACCTTTTCGTCACCGGCCCATGCCCGGATGTGCAGCCATTCCTTGAAGTCCACCTGTTCGCTGGACTTGATTTCCTCGATGACAAGCCCGCGCTCCTTGGCCATGGAGCGTACGTTGACCAGGTTGACCCCCTCGCCCTCGGCCGCGCCGAGGAACCCCTTGATGATTGAGCGGGCGATGGGGTCGCCGGGCAACTCCGTGGCCAAGCCGCCGTAGGTGATGACGAGCCGCTCGGTGCCGGCTTGGCCAAGCCGCGCCAGCAGCACACCCATTCTTTCGCCCAGACGCAAATACGGCTGCACCTTGGTCGAGGTTTGTGCGTCGAGGCTCGGCATGTTGATCGAGTTCATCAGGCTGCCGTGCAGCAGGTAGTCGGCAATGCCCTGTGCCACCTCGATCCCGACGTTGTCCTGCGCCTCCACCGTGCTGGCGCCGAGATGCGGGGTCAGGATGAGGTTCGGGCAGTTGCGCAACGGCGAGTCGGCTGCAAGCGGCTCGGTCTCGTACACGTCCAGCGCCGCGCCGCCGATTTCCCCGGCTTGCAGGGCGTCGATCAAATCGGCCTCGCTGACGATTCCGCCGCGGGCGCAGTTGAGCAGTCGCACGCTTGGCTTCATTTTAGCGAACGTCTCCTTGCTGAGCATGCCGCGCGTCTCGTCGGTCAACGGCATGTGAACGGTGATGAAGTCGGCAGTGGCGTAAATATCGTCGAGACTGGCCAGTTCAACCTGCAGCGCGTTGGCTCGGGACGGCGTGATGTACGGGTCGAAGGCCAGCACCCGCATGCCGAATGCCACCGCGCGCCGGGCCACTTCGCCGCCGATGCGGCCCATGCCCAGCACGCCGAGCGTCTTGCCGTAAAGCTCGACGCCTTTGAATGCCTTGCGGTTCCACTCGCCGGCGGCCATCGAGCCGTGTGCCTGCGGAATGTTGCGCGCAAGGGCCATCATCATCGAGAAGGTCAGTTCGCAAGTGGCGATCGTGTTGCCGCCGGGAGTGTTCATCACGATCACGCCGTTTTGCGTGGCGGCCTCGATGTCGATGTTGTCCACGCCGACGCCGGCGCGACCGACGATTTTCAAGTTCGGCGCGGCCTCGAGCACGGTTTTGGTGACCTTGGTCTCGGAGCGGATCGCCATGGCCGAGACATCGTCGACGATCGGCAACAGTTCTTCCTCCGAGTGCCGGCGATCGAGCACGATTGTTTCAAGACCGTCCTGTTGTTTCAGAAAGTCGATTCCGGTTTTGGAAATAGGGTCGCAGACGAGTACTTTCATTTTGATTGATTCAATTCAGTGGCGCTTGGCCAAGCGCAGTCAGCCTTCACGGGTTTTGATTTTGTTGAGCAGGTTGGCGATGACTTCGTCTCTTGGCTTGGCCCCGAGGTCGCCTTTGCCGTGTTCGCGCACGGCGAGATTGCCGACTTCCTGTTCGCGTTGGCCAACGAGCAAAATGGTGTGCACCCGGTCGGTCTCGGCGCGGCGGATGCGGGCACCGATCTTGTCGGAGGTCGTGTCGAGTTTCACGCGGACGCCGTGGGTTCGCAGTTCGGCGGCGACGCTCTTGGCGTAGTCGGCCTGATCGTCGCCGAATGGGAGCAGTCGCACCTGTTCCGGCGCGAGCCAAAGCGGGAAGTTGCCGGCGTAGTGCTCGATCAAAAAGGCGATGAAGCGTTCGTGCGTGCCCAGCGGGGCGCGGTGAATGCAGAGCGGCGTCTCGGTGGTGTTGTCACGTGTCTTGAACTCGAGGCCGAAGCGCTTGGGCACGGCGAAGTCCACCTGGTTGGTGGCGATGGTGAACTCACGACCGGAGATGCTGTAAACCTGCACGTCGATTTTCGGGCCGTAAAACGCAGCTTCATCGGCCACTTCGACAAAATCAACGCCGGACTCGACGAGAACTTTCCGCACCATGTCTTCGGTTTGCAGCCACAGTTCCGGTTCGCCGACGTATTTGTCGCCAAGCCGCTCGGCGCTGTGCGTGCTGAAGCGCATGGTGAATTTTTCGAACCCAAAAATCTTGAAATATTTCAGGTACATTTCGTTGACGGCACGAAACTCGTCGGCGAATTGCTCCGGCGTGCAGTAGATGTGCGCGTCGTTCATCTGCATCGAGCGCACACGCATGAGGCCCATCAACTCGCCGGAACGTTCGTAGCGATAACAGGTGCCGTACTCGGCAAGGCGCAGCGGCAGTTCCCGGTAACTGCGCGGCACGGCCGAAAAAATCTTGTGATGATGCGGGCAGTTCATTGCCTTGAGGTAGATGCGGTCGGTCGGCTTGTCCGGGTCGTCATCCTTGAGTTCCATCGGCGGGAACATGCTCTCCGCGTAGTAGGGGAGGTGGCCGGAGGTTTTGTACATGCTCTCGCGGGCCAAGTGCGGCGTGCGGACACGTTCGTAGCCGGCCTCGAACTCGGTCTCCTTGGCCAGTTTCTCCAGTTCCTCAATTAGCACCGTGCCCTTGGGCAGCCAAAGCGGCAGGCCGGGGCCAACGTCGTCGTCGAACGCGAACAACTGCATCTCGCGGCCGATCTTGCGGTGGTCGCGTTTGCGCGCTTCCTCCTGCGCCTCGAGCCATGCGTTGAGCTTGGTTTTGTTCGGGAAAGCGGTGCCGTAGATGCGTTGCAACTGCGGATTCTTTTCGTTGCCCCGATAGTAGGCGGCGGCGACGCGGAGCAGTTTGTACGCCTTGACGTTGCCGGTGCGCATGACGTGCGGCCCGGCGCAGAGATCGACGAACTCGCCGTTTTGGTAAAATGAAATCTCCTCGTCTTCGGGGATGTCGGCCAAGCGCTCGACCTTGAACGACTGGCCGCGCTCCTCAAAAAACGCCTTGGCCTCATCGCGGGTTTTTGTGCTGCGCTCGAACGTCTGATTTTCTTTCGTCACCTTTTTCATCTCGGCCTCGATGGCCTCGAAATCCTCGGGGGAGAAGCGGTGTTCGAGATCAAAGTCGTAGTAAAACCCCTCGGCGGTCGGCGGGCCGATGTCGAGTTTGGCCTCGGGCCAAAGGCGCAGCACGGCGGTGGCGAGCACGTGGGCGCACGAGTGGCGCAGTCGGTCGAGGTCGCTCATTTGGTGGCGCTGCTCGAGGGTCTTGCGTTCTACATCGTGTTTGGCTGATTCCATGCGTCTGTGCGTTGCGCTAAGCACTTGGCCGCCGCGCAGAGCGGGGGGAGGTTAGGAGTTTGCCGGGCAAAGGGCAAACAATAGCTCGTGGCGGTTAGTTTTTGGGCCGAAGGATGATGGCCTTGTCGTGGGTGCCATCGACCTCCACGCTTTGGGTTTCGATGTCCGGATCGTCCTTCAGAGTGCTGTGGATGATCCGGCGATCGTAGGAGTTCATCGGCTCGAGCTCGACAATGTCGCCCCATCGGCGGACTTGCTCAGCGGCTTTCCTGGCTTTCTCGGCGAGTTTGTCCTCTTCGTCAAACCGGTATCCGCCCACGTCGAGTTGCACCTTTTCCGCATCTTTGTCGTGTTGAAACAGCATGCGATTGAGGATGTACTGCAGGTCAAAGAGCGTCTGGCCCCTGCGGCCGATGAGCCGCCCGGAATCGTCGGGTGCCAGCAGGTCGAGCACCTTGCTGCCGTTCTTCTCTTTTTCCTCGATGGTCACATCGAAGCCGAGGTTGTTCAGGATGGACTCTAGCAGTGTCTTGGGATCTTGTGTGGTTGTACTCATGGTTTTGTTGGAGGTTATTTCTTTGGCTTGGACTTTGGTTTCGGTTTTGCCGGCTTGGTCAGCGCTGTGTTGGCGCTCTTCACCGGAGCTTCCACGACGATGTTTTTCGTGAGCTTGGTTTGCACGATGCTGAGCATGTTTTGCACCGTCCAGTAAAGCGTCAGGCCGGCGGAGAAATTGTAAAGGATCACGATGAATATGAGCGGCATGTACTTCATGATCATTTGCTGCGTCGCGTCGGCGGTGGGGGAGACCGGGGTCATCCGCGCCTGCAAAAGCATGGTCACGCCCATGATCATCGGCAGGGGGTTGACCGGGAAACCGGCGACGTGCGCGATGGTGTCAGCCTGTGAGAGATCGCAGGCCCACAGGAATTCCGCCCCGCGCAGTTCGACGGCGCTGCGCAGCATGGTGAAGAACCCGAAGAACACCGGGATCTGGATTAGAATCGGCAGGCAGCCGCCCATCGGGTTGATCTTGTGCTCGCGCATGAACTCCATCATTCGCTTGTTCAGCTTCTGCGGATCCTCCTTGTACTTTACGCGTATCTCGGCCATCTGCGGTTGATAGGCGGCCATGCGTTTCATCGAGACCGTGCTGGCCCGGGTGAGCGGCCAAAACAAAATCTTGATGATGATGGTAATCACGATGATGCACAGCGCGTAGCCCAGGCCGAAGTTGTGCAGGCCGTTCATGGAGCGCAACAGCAGCTTGGCGAAGAAGCCAAACACAGGCGTGTCAAACCCCATGACCGAATCGATCGAGTTTTTGTAAGTCTGGGCGTGCGACTCGAGGAGCTGATACTCCTTCGGCCCGGCGTAGGTGATGAATTGCTGAACGATGCTTTCGCCGGGTTGCAGCACTTGGGCGCCGAACTGCAGGCTGGCCAGAATGCCGGTGTGATGGACGTACTGCTCGTCCTCTTCCTGCGGGTCGTTCAGCAGACGGTGAGTGGTCTTGATTGAGTAAACGTGGGCACCGGTGAATCCCTCCTCCGGCATGGTGGTCATCGCAAAAAACCGGTTGTTAACTCCGACCCACTTGACCGGCTGGCCGGCAGACATGAAATAAGGACGCGGGGTTCCCGGAAAGCAGCCAAGCGTGCGGTTGGCAAACCAGCCTTCGTCGATGTCCTCCACGTCCTCGCCATTATGCCATTGAGCACCCCAAACCGGATAGCGCCCCCCGGACTGAAGCGGCATGGCGGTGCCCAGCATCAACTTCCGCTGGTTGAGTGTGAGCGGCTCTTTTGTCGGGTTGGCCAAGGTGATCGAGGCGTGCAGCAAGTAGTTCGCCCCGGCCCTGAACTCCTTGGTGATGCGAATGCCGGCTTGGTTCGTGGAGGTCATCGTGACGTGGTAGCCGTCGGCGATGAGCGAGAATTCCGTGTCGTCGACACCTTCCAGCGCGAACACCGGCAACTCGATGCCGTAGTTCATCAGGATCACGTCATAATTGTCCGTGCCATTGCCGTTGCACGGCTTGGTCTTGTGCTGGATGAGCGCCACTGTTTTCAGTCCACCGGCGGAGGTGAAGGTGTAAACGGAATCTTTCGTCTCAATGCTGGCCAACTTTTCCGACTCGAGCACGACCGGCGGCTGAACGGTCGTTGTGTTCGACACCGGCGCAGGCGGCGTTTGGCCAAGCGGTGCCGCCGCCGGGGCGTTGGACTGACCAGAGACCTGGATCGGGGGAGCGCTGGTGGGCTGCGGCGGGGCAGGCGGGGTCGGGGAGATTTTCTGCAGCAACGCAGGCCAGGTGAACAGGAGAATCACGCAGATGGTGACAACGATGATGGCGGTGCGATCCATGAAAAATAATTAACGGGTCAGCTTGTTCGGGACGGGGTCGTGGCCGCAGCCTCCCCAGGGGTGACAGCGCACGAGCCGCCGCAGCCCAAGCCATGCACCGCGGGTCGCCCCGTGTGAGCGAACGGCTTCGAGCGTGAACTCCGAGCAGGTGGGTGTAAATCGACACGAACCTCCCGGCCCGAACAGGGCGTTCTTCAGCGGCGATAGTGCCAGCCGGTAAAACCGGATCAGCAATACCAGAAGATGTTGGGCGGGATTCATTCTAAAGGGCGGCGGGATAAACGGGCGCCGCATCATTCGGCAGCAGCCCTGCTTTTTTGAGCAGCGCAAGAAAATGGCGTTCCACCGAGTGGAATCTCCTGCTGACAATGGAGCGGCGGGCGACCAGCACCAGGTCCACCGGCTGGAGCAACTCGTGTTGGTGGAGGCGGAAACATTCCCGCATGAGCCGCCGGGCGCGGTTGCGAACATGAGCCTTGCCAATGCGTCGGCTGGTGATCACGCCAAGCCGCGACGCGCCATCCGGCGGGAGGCTTTGCCAGTTGGCCAACATGCAGCCCTTGGCCAAGCGACTGCCGCGTTCCCGGTTGGCCCGGAAATCCGCGCTGGCTTGGATTCGGCTGGATTTGGGGAATCGCGCGAGTTGGCCGGAGGCCGTCATGTGTGCCGGAAAGGGCGTCAGGCGGGGGTGAGTCGGCCACGGCCACGGGCGCGGCGACCGGCCAGAATCTTGCGACCTGCCTTGGTGGCCATGCGTGCGCGGAAACCGTGCCTGCGTTTGCGTTTGATATTCGACGGTTGAAATGTCTGCTTCATCTGAATTTACTAAAAATCGGCACAATCTTGTGTGGGATGCCACTAAATCTAAAAAATGCACCTCGTGGTGCGTCCTTTTTCCCCTCCTTTCCCGGAAAAAGGGCTGAAAAACTAACAGCAACCTGCCAACTGTCAAGCATCAGGATGCTCAAAAACAGGTTGGAAACTGTTTTTAGGCCCAAAGTCGCGATTGTGCTGCCAAACGGCCGATTCCCCCCTAATCTTTCCCGCCTCCGCTGTTGAAGCTGAGTCGCTGATGCTGATGCTCCGAGCCAAACCACCTGAATCATGGTTGCCCAAGGTCATTGCCAATCTTGGAGCGGTACTGCTCGATCATGCTCATCTGGAACGAAAAGCGGCCAAGTCGGCCCTCACGCTGCAGCGCTATCAACAGCTCACCGGCCGGCTGGGAGAGCTCACCGCCATCGCCATCGAGGAGTTGGAACATTTTAACTTGGTTCTTAAATTGCTCGATGAGAGGGGGATACCGTTTGGCCAAGCGATCTCCAGCCCGTGGATTGCCGGGATCATGAACACCGTTCGCAAGGGCCGGAATGAACAGGTCATCGACCACTTGCTCTGCGCGGCGATGATTGAGGGCCGCAGTTGCGAGAAATTCCAAATCCTCGCCGAGGCGCTCGTTACCGTGGATGCGCCCTTGGCTAAGTTTTACGCCAGTTTGGTCGAGTCCGAGGGGAACCACTACGCGGCTTACTTGCTCATGGCCAAGGAGATCGACGAATCCGAAACCAACCGCCGTCTCGACTTCTACCTGGATCTCGATGCCGAACTCGTCCAGCAACCCAGCGACCTCAATATCCTCCACTAGCCCCCGCTTGGCCAAGCGGCGTTTCGGAGGGGAGGGACGAGTTCCACCTCTTCCCGAATTAGATTTGAAATGGGGCAAGGTGGAACTTGCCCCTCCCGCGTTTTTTTTGCTTGCATCTTCCCCGGATCGGGCGATGTTTCCCAAAACCGATGGCTATTGATTTATCGGCATTTTACAGGAGGGTTGCGTGCTTGACAGGAATGTTGGGTCTTGGGTTGTTCGGAGCCCAGGCAGTACTGGCCGAACTCGCAATATCGAGACCGGGTTGGGGAGGCGAGAGCCTGAACCGCGTTACACTTCACGGTGCTGACGCCCGGCAGCAACTGGTGGTCACACGATCACTCGGCGATGGGTCTGTTGCCGATCAAACACGCGAAGTCGCCCTCACGGCCAAGCCAAGCGGCCTGGTGCGAATCACTGATGGCTTGGTGGAGCCCTTGGCCAACGGCACCGGTGTCATCACCGCCCGCACCCAAGCGGGCGAGACAGCCACGATTCCGTTCGAGGTGAAGGCGGTTTCCAGCGAAAAGCCGGTGAACTTTGCCAACTCGATCGTCCCGCTTTTCACCAAGCATGGATGCAACAGCGGTGGGTGTCATGGCAAGTCCAGCGGCCAGAACGGTTTCAAGCTCTCCCTGCTTGGCTTCGAACCGCAGGAGGATTACGAGTACCTGCTCCGGGAGGCGCGCGGTCGCCGCATTTTCCCAGCCGCACCCGAGCGCAGCCTGCTTTTGCTCAAGGCGTCCGGCCAGTTGCCGCACGGCGGTGGCTCGCGCATTGACGCGGGCTCGTTTGATTACAAGTCGATCGTCAAGTGGATACGCCAGGGAATGCCGTACGGCAAGCCAGACGATCCGAGCCTTGAAGCCATCGAGGTGCATCCTCCCGAGCGCATCATGAAGCCAGGCGCTCGCCAGCAACTCGTCGTCCTGGCCAAGATGAGCGACGGGTCGGTCGAGGACATCACCCACTCTGCCGTGTACGAGGCGAACAACCGTGAGTACGCCGAGGCGGACAACACCGGCCTGGTGACCGCCGGGGGGGATTCGGGTGAGATCGCGGTGATGGTTCGCTATCAGGACAAGGCATCGGTGTTTCGCGCATCGGTTCCGTTGGGCGCCCCGGTGGACAACCTGCCGGCCGGGAAGAACTTCGTGGACCGTTTTATTTTTGCGAAGTGGAAGCAGGTCGGCATGCCGCCATCGGAGGTGGCGGGGGACTCGACTTATCTTCGTCGTGTGACACTTGATATCGCCGGGCGCCTCCCAACTGTTGCCGAGGCGGAATCCTTTCTCGAAGACGCGGCGTCGGACAAGCGCCAGCGACTGATCGAGCAGTTGCTCCGCAGTGAGGAGTACGCCGAGTATTTTGCCAACAAATGGTCGTCGCTGCTGCGCAACAAGCGGGCCAACGGGGCGAAGCTTCGAACGACGATCGCCTTTTACGACTGGATCAAGGAGAGCTTGTACAACAACAAGCCGTACGATCGGTTTGTGCGCGAAATCGTGGCGGCTTCCGGCGGGATTGACCAAAGCCCGGCGTCTGCCTGGTTCAAGCAGGTGAGTTCCCAGCGGGCGCAGATGGAGGACACTGCGCAGTTGTTTCTCGGCACGCGGTTGCAGTGCGCGCAGTGCCATCATCATCCATACGAAAAGTGGTCGCAGGACGACTATTACCGGTTCATGGCGTTTTTCTCGCGCGTCGGCAAGGCCCCCTCCGGTCGCCCGGGCGAGGAGATCGTTTTTCACCGGGCCGGCGTGGCGCAGGTGACCAACAAAAAGACCAACAAGCCGGTGAAGCCGGCCGGCTTGGGCAGCGGCGAATTAACGATCGCGCCGGTTGACGACCCGCGACATCGTCTGGTTGATTGGATGCGCGAAGACCGCAGCCGGCTGTTTTCCAAGACACTCGTGAACCGTTACTGGAAGCATTTCTTCGGCCGCGGCCTGGTCGATCCCGAGGATGACTTCCGTTCGACCAACCCGGCGACCCATCCCAGGCTGCTCGATGCGTTGGCGGATCATTTTGAAAAAACCGGCTACGACCTGAAAGCGTTGGTTCGGGTCATCGCCTCGTCAACCACGTATCAACTCAGTTCTGTTCCGAACCGGCACAACGCAAAGGACAAGCATTACTACTCGCGCTTCCAGCCCAAGCGCCTCACAGCGGAAGTGCTGTACGACTCATTGAATGATCTCATTCTGGCCAAGAGCAACTTCGACGGCTTGCCGGTCGGCACACGCGCGGTCTGCCTTCCGGACAACAGCTACAACAGCTCCAACTATTTTCTGAGTGTGTTTGGGCGGCCGGACTCATCAAGCGCCTGCGAGTGCGAGCGCTCACAGGAAGCCAGCCTGGCCCAAAGCCTGCACTTGTTTAACGCGAAAAGCATACACGAGCAATTGGCGCGCAAGGACGGGCGCGCCGCCAGGCTCGCCGCCGACAAGGGCCGGGATCACGCGGCAAAAATCAACGGCCTTTACTTTCAGGCATTCGCGAGGCTGCCTCGCAGGGAGGAAGCCGACGTGGCACTTGCCTATTTGACTCGCGAGTCACTCGACAAGGACGGCAAGCCTGCCGATAAAACCAAGGAACGTTACGAAGACATCCTGTGGGCCTTGGCCAACACCAAGGAGTTCCTCTTCAACCACTGAGGCTGGCCCGTGTTGAATTGTCCCGCTTGGCCAAGCGTCAGTCACCGCATGAAGTTGATCCGACTTTTCAGGCGCTGGGGAGTTGTCCCGCTGTTTTGCATCGCAACTGCTCAAGCGCTTGGTCAACTGCCGACCGCCCGCATCACTGCGTTGTTTCCAATGGGTTGCCAGATTGGCGCGGAGACCGAGGTGCAGGTGCAAGGTGGTGACCTTGAGGGCGCGACGGAGTTACGCTTTTCTCATCCGGGTATTTCGGTGCAAGTGACCAACGCCGCTGAACGAAAATTCAAAGTTCGTGTGGCTGCTGATGTCCCAAGCGGAGTTTATGACGTGAGGTTTGCCGGGGCGCTTGGCCTGTCCAACTCCCGGTTGTTCGCCGTAAGTTCGCTGGCGGAAACTCGAAGCCCAAGCGGCAACTCAACACTCAAAACTGCCGCTGCGCTTGGGGCTGATTCGGTGGTCAATGGAGTCGCAGTGGCGAGGCAGTCTTCATGGTTTCGCATCGAGGCAAAGAAAGGACAACGCCTGCTGCTGCGTGTTTCAGCAGCGGCAATCGATTCCCGCATGAACCCCGTCATGTTGCTCAGAAACGGGGCAGGGGAGCGCTTGGCCCGGGCAAATTCTGATGGCTTGATCGACTACACGGCACCGGCGGACGGCGACTGTTTCGTCCAGATTCACGATGCAACTTTCAGCGGTGGCACGGAATATTTTTTTCGTTTGGAGAACAGCAGTGGTCCGCATGTGGATTTTGTTTCACCACCGGTTGTTTCCAGTTTTAGCGAGTCGAAGGTGACTCTTTTTGGAAGAAATCTACCCGGCGCAAAACCCGCCGGATTCAAAGCCACCGATGGCCAAGCGCTGGAGCGATTGACCGTGAAACTTAGCGAACTCAGTCGCGCAGCGCTGCCCGGCGGCGTGGCGCTCCCGCCGTCTGCCGTGGTCTTGGACGGGGCTGTTTTCCGCTTGGCCAAGGGCAGGGTTGCCAGCAATCCATTCTTTGTCGGTTTGCGTCCGGACAACCCGTTGACGATGGAGCAGGGCGATAATGACACGGCGAATCGTGCTCAAGTTATTGCAGTGCCCGGCATGATTGCTGGAAGTTTTTTTCCCGCCCGTGATGTTGATTTTTTCAAGTTGCCGGTCAAAAAAGATGAGGTCTATTGGCTCGACGTTTTTTCGCAACGCCTAGGCAACATGACAAACCCATACGTCACCGCTCAACTGGTGGGTGTTGCAAAAGATGGCAAAGAGTCGCCGGAACCGCTGAAGGAGTTTTACGAGATGAAAAACAATCCCGGCGGGCGCGAGTTCAACGTGGCAAACCGCGACATGTCGTGGCGATTTAAGGCAAAGAGTGACGGTTACTGCCGGGTAATGCTGCGCGACTTGTTCAATCAGGCCATG